>CAYSMC010000026.1:0-20959 GCA_964432115.1 uncultured Pseudomonadales bacterium
GGTCAAGCGCTGCCCTTTGGACCATTTTTGGTGTTAGGCTTTGTACTAAGTTATTGGTGGGCAGAAGTAATTTGGGGCTGGTATCTAGCCCTAATAATATGAGAATAATTCGTTTTTTCTCCTCAACCTTGATATTTATTGTTTTTTTACTATTGATTGGCATTTTTTTTGGTAGAGAAGTTTTATTAATTATGGCCACCAGTGATCTAAAAAGAGCGGCCAATTCCCTACTCTCAACTAATCATTTACTGAATTGTTATGATGGTTTTTCCCGTTCTCCTTCTGCTTGGGGACAGCTCCGGTTTGTCGATGATAAAAACTACGTGCTAGAGACGGTGTGTAGTGATTTTCCCAAAAAACCGATTTTGATTGAGAGTAAAAGTCTACCAGTGTTTGTCAAAAAAATCGCTGGAGCTTCAGGCTTTATTTTCAATTTGCAAAAACCAAATGCTGGCCAGATCACTATCAACAGCTTGGGTAAAGAACAAACGATTTACAAAGAAATTAATGAGTTAATCAGTGGAGAAGCACCCAATACAATAGATTATCAGGCTGGTCCGGCAAGTGAATGTCAGGCTTTTAACTATCAGTGTTGTCAAGAAGATGTTAAGTTAGGAGTGGGCAAAAGCCAAGAATTAGCGACGGATTGTCCCAAAACTTGTTATCGAAGTTGCTTGCCAAGACCTCTAGTAGTGTCTTTCAACGCGATACCTGCCAGTTTAGAAGATAATAGAATCATCAATATTAGATCTGGACAAATGGTGACTTTTGCTTATGTGGTGAGCGATGGCAAACAAGAATTATTTAGTGGTCAAGTGATGAGTAATAATCAAGACAGCTCAGTTGGCCAATGGCAAAGTCGTTTGCAAACTATGATAGATCTAATTAATCATGTAGAAACAAAAGCTGCTCAAGAAGTGTTATTGCCAATTACTAGTAGCATTTTTTTTGGCGATGGCCAAAGTTATAGTACGCAGAATTTGCAGGGAGTGATCGACCATCTTTATTATTGTAACGAAGCTAGCTGTTTTTATGAGGCTTGGATAGAGGCTCAAGACGCACGCTTAACTCCTTCAGCAAGTCATGAATTAAGTCGCATTCAAGTAATAGTAAGTAATTAGGAAATTTATGAAAAAAAACAAACGAGCTGCCTTTACCCTACTAGAATTATTGGTCGTGATTGCCATCATTGGTATTTTAATTTCGCTAGGAGTGGCTAGTTTTAGCAATGCTCAGCGCAAAGCTCGTGACAGTCGCCGCCGAGAAGATCTAAAAGCTGTGCAAAATGGTTTGGAACAGTATTATGCAGATCATGATGGAGCTTATCCAGTTGGGACAGGTATGAGCACTGTGATTACTAGTGCAGGTAGCGATTATTTTCCTGCTGGAGCGCCAGATGATCCAAAACTTGATCAAGATTATTGGATGGATGCCGATGCCGATGCTTATTGTGCCTGTGCTCTGTTAGAAAGTGCTGGTACTGGCAACGCCTCCAACACAGCTTGTGCTTATACAACTGGTGGAGATTATTTTTGTGTCAGTAACTTACAATAAAGAAATTAAAAAAAAGTAGATTATGCAACAAACAAACAAACACAATAAAGCTTTTACCTTGATCGAAATCTTGGTGGTAGCCACCATCATTGGCGTTTTGGTGATGGTGACGGCTGTCAGTTTTGCTAATTCGCAGAAAAGATCAAGAGATACCAAACGCAAAACTGATTTAGAAATCATGCGTCAGGCTCTAGTTTTGTATAGGCAAGACAATGGTAGTTATGGTGATGTTTCTGGAGGTTTTACAGATGTTGTTAACACTTTGTTTAGTGATGGCTATTTAACCTCTGATTCTCTGGTAGATCCAAAAACCGATAATCCAGTTTATAGTTTAAGTTGTGAACTGGGTGCAGCCACAGATTGTAATAAGGTCAAATTAACAGCCAGTTTAGAAAATGAAACTCCTGCCGATTATGAAATACTCACGCCATAAACTTTCAGCTTTTTCACTGATAGAATTGTTGGTGTCAGTGACCATTATTGCACTGTTAATCGGTGGAGCTTTAGCTGGATACACCCGCTATATTGACAAACAGCGCTTGATAGCAGCAGCTGAAGAAATTCAATCAGGTTTTCGAGAAGCGCAAAACTTAGCAAAGATCGGTTATTTGGGGACTTGTGATGAGTTAGATTATGTTGATTTTTCTGTATATATTGATGGAGGGACGGCTAAATTAACTTACCAAATTGGTGTTTTTTGTGTTGATGGTAGCAATGAACTTACCCAAGTGGCGATAGATGATGACTTTAGTTTGGATGCTGCGCTGTCAAGTTTGAAATTTTATCCCTACGGCAATCTGAGTGGGACGGCGTCTCGTACACTCTGCTCTACCCGGAGTAGTTACTGTGCTACTTTTAGTATTGATCAGGGGGGTGGGATGAAAGTGACTTATTAAAGATAGCTTAATGATGTTGAAAAAAAAGTCAAATAAACGCCATCAGCAACGAGCTTTTACTTTCATTGAAGTGTTAGTAGCAACGCTGTTGGTAGCGCTGGTGATGACCGCTTTGGGGTCGATGATGGCTTTGTCTGCCAGAGTGGCAGAAGCTAACGAAATGGAGCAATTAGCCCAACTAAAAGCCCAACAAACGATGGATTTTTTTCGTCGAGAGCGATTGATACGGGGCTGGGCGAATTTTTACGATAGTTTACAAGACAATAACACTTATTGTCTTAATTCTTTACCGACTAACATTGTCGACTTAAGTAGTGGTGCTTGTTCAGGTTATCAAAGTGATTTTAACTTTTTTTATTATAGTGTGGAGGCAACTATTGATAAAACAGACGCAGTTGGAGAACAAAGCATTGATTTACTAGTGGACATTTATCGCTATAGCAAGGGCGGAGATTTGGTGGATAGTGAGCCTTTTTTCACTGTCAATCAGACTTTCAAGCAATATTAATTACGCAGAGCTACCCCAGATTTAAAATCTAGCTGACTATGAGTAGGGCTATTAGCAGTGCCGGTACTGCTAGCCAAGGTAAAACTAATTTCAATATATTTGGCTGCTTCCGTGTTATAACAAACAAAGCCTAGATTTCTTAATTGATGGCTATCACTAGTTAAAAAATAATCTGAACCACCTGTTGTCAAAGAAATTTTGTTGTCAGCAGCCGTCAATATCCCAATGCTTTGCTCTTCATCAGCTTTGACAAAAGACAAGCTGTCGTAAACGGTAGCGCCATCACATTCAACTGCTGTGAAATTAACTGCTTGAGCATTACGCAACTCTTCAATCATTTTTTGCATCGCTACGGTGCCGTTTTCTCTGATACTTTGGCTGAGTCGGCTTTTGCCAGCAGAAGTGATGAGACTAATAAACAAAGTGGTGATGCCCAGCATAATAATGGAGGTTAAACTGACAGTCACTAAGATTTCAATCAAGGTAAAAGCAGCTGATTGTTGGCGTTGAGTGGTGTTTTTTAACATCTAAATCAATCCGCATTAAAGCTTCTTGGAGCGACTTCTTGCCAATTAATGATGCTAGATTTTAATTCTTCTGGCCAATTGACTAAGAGATCGGGGCGATAGATGAAGTTCTCCAAAGCTTGAAAACTGTTTTGAATTTTGTAATAAATGGTAGTTGGATCACTGGGGTTGTCAGTGCGTCGATTTAAGTCAATATTAGTTAGCCCAACAAAGGTACCGGCAGCGATCAATTTTCGATCTGGATAAGCGCCGTTAAAACCGTCATCCGCCTGGCTATTAATGCTAATAGTGCCATTGGCGATAAAAACTCCTTCTAATTGCGTGTTCTCGTGAATCACGGGTTGAATGAAACTAGTTTGATCTGGATCGACGATTTTACCGACATTTGAATTGACAACAATATCGCCGTTAACAATGAAAGCTAAAAAACCACCGCTAGCGACAGTGGTAATTTTGGTGTTATCTGCTCCACTATCGTTATCAATAGTTAAATCGCCATTGATAAAGACCACGACACTTTCACCACTAGCCACTTGAAAGTGAGCATTTTCATCAAGAGTGAAATCTTCGTTAACCAGGAAGTAATCGCTAATATTTCCCCCACTAATCCAGCCGTTAGTTTTCCAAGTGGCTAAATTAGTTTGAGCTGGGGTTAATGGGCCTTGAATGTTGTTAGCATTGTCAGCCAGGGTATAAAAATACGCATAACTCAAGCTATAGTTATCAGCACTCAGTCCCAAGGCAAAAGCATCTTGGTTTAAACTGCGTTTGCCTGCCCAGTGAATATTTTGAAAACGAGTGCTCGGGCTATCATTTTCATCAGTTAACAGTTGAGAAGATGAATTGCTGCCTAGCAAAGGAAAACCACTACTAAGATCATCAGTTAGTCCGGGCTTTGGCACAAACACAGCCGGTTGACACTCTCCAGTTCTAGCTTCGCAAGTAGTCGCTGGCACAATAGAACTTAGAGCATTTCTGGCAAAAGCACTCCCCCCAAAAGTTTGAAACCATGATTCGGGGTGGTTGGCTTGGTCAAAATAAACATTGACATCCAGGGTGGGACTGGCTTGAGAAGGAACCATAATATTGGCATAGTAGCAACGATTTTCATATCCAGCAATCGGACTAGGAGCACAACTACAGCCAAAATTGCTATCTTGCGGCCAAGATTGCAGATCAAAAGTATCGCCCTCACTTACGCTAGTCAAGGTAAAGGAATAAGTGCCACCGTCAGGATCTTGGACATTGCCACTACCCCAATTAATATTAGTAGTGGCTGTGTATAAAGGAGTGCTTGGTCCAGTGCAAACATCTCCAACAAGTGAAGCGCTACTAGATTCAATAAAATGCAGAACGATGGTGGCATTGTATGGGCTGGGGCTTGTGGTCGGGGTGGGAGAAGGAGGAGGGACGGGAGTGTTGGTTGGCGTATTGGTAGGAGTATTTGTTGGTTCTGGTGGAACAGCGGTGGAGCCGGCGCCGCAACAGCCCACGATCCAGGGGATTTCGTCGATGGCACACTGTACGGTTGATGATTGACAGTCACAGGTGTCAGTAGGATATGCACCACCATCAACTGCTTGACAAAATGCATGGTCACCATCATTGCAAGCTTCGCCACTTTTAAGACATGCACAATTACTTCCCACTAAGTGGGTGCTGCACGACGGTCCTTCATCTCCATCTCGATCCCAGTTTAAATCACAGCTACAATTACCTGTGTAACCTGTACCCCCTTCTCGGCAAGTACAATACATGTCAGCCACCTCACCTGTACCAGCACAGTAGCCATAATCATCACTACAGCCATCATAAAAAGCATTGGGACTGCCACCGGCCTGTTCCCAGCATACTTGAGGGGTGCAGAATGAGTCATAATTAACTTGGGCAAAAACTTGATTGATAGAGATAAAACTTAAAACAATAATGATAAAAAGAATAATAAATTTTTTCATTTTAAAAACTGTAGCCGATAACTGGCCAGAAGTAATGTTTGCCGTTAATTTCTGGTAGATATTGACTATCACCGCTTTGATAAAAATTCTCTAAATCACTTTTCGTGTAAGGGGGATTAGCTTCTTTTAAAGTTTCAAAAGCTAGCCCTTTAGTCTGATTATTTTGAAACTCTTCACTGGGGAAATTAGCGACGATTTTAATCTTTTTGCCGGGTTCAGGTTTGCTGACTAAATAATGCTCAATCATCTTTTCATACCAAGCAGTGCTGGTCATTTCTGCCAGTCTAATGACTTCTTCTTCATTTTCTTGTTGAATGCTGCTGCCAACCAATAACACCTGTTGGGTTGAAGTATTATAAACTCTCAGAGGCAAGTAGATTTGCTCTAATTGTTGATTACTGTTTAAATAACTACAAGCCATTGCTGCTAAACAGCGCCAGTTACCAGGCAGCATTGGTGATCTTTGGTAGTTTTGATAGAGAATGATTTCATCGAAACTGCAATCAAGACGATAAATATTTCCTAATTCTCCACCGGCTTGAATAGGGAAAGTATTGAGATTATAAGCGTTGGGCTCAGTGCTTTGAATTTCAAAACTATTGTTATTAGTTGTGTTGTTTATACTAAAGGGTTGTTGTAAAATTTTTAGTCGCCAATAAAAAATACCAGCTAATACCAAGAACAAAACCATCACTAATAGATATTTCCACCAAGACTTTTTCACTGATTACAGTTTAAAGCGTTTTTTTCTAAAGATCAATAAGTTCTTCTCAAATCAACAAATTTTTTAGATCGATAATTATTAATTACTCTTCAATATTATAGTTGGCTAATTTAGATATATCAGCATTAAAAGTTACTAGTGGCCAGTAAATATAGTAACCATCGCTGTCTTGATAGCCAAAAATACTGGGATCACCAGTTTCTCTAAAATATATCAAATCTTCTTCACTGTAGCGAGGCGGATCACCGATAATACAGTCGTTATTGGTGTATTTAGGATCTTCTGGCCAGGCTGTGAATAATTTGATAAAGCTACCGGTGCCGGAATGATAATTTGCAAACTGATTACTTAATTCCCAATATCTATCCATACTTAATTCAGGGTCGGTTAATATAGGTTCTATTTTTTCTATTGTTGTTTCTTTGTCATCAATATATTGACCAGATATAGTGTTGGCTACTTTTCGCCACAAAATTTTATCCTTCATACTATAAGCCATCAGCGGCACCTTAATAATTTGCCAATCACCGTTAGCCATTTTATAAGCCAACTTAGCATAAGACAGAATTTTCCAGCCACCGTCAGTCACTAGTGCTTGATCAAACTCTTCTTGATTTTTTACTCCCTCAAGACCTATAACCACAGTTCTTATCCACCCCTCTTCTTCTTTGCCGAAGTTATTATTAATTTTCTCTTGTAGGCTATCTATAGTTATGTAGTTACTTACCCACTCATTTTCTGAATTTGCTAGATCATCCAAGTTTACGCCAGCCGCTAGTATTTCGGCTCGAATTTCTGCCTGATCCATTTCTGCTGCCTCTTGAGTTTCTTGAATGGTTTCTTCTTGCGCCATTTCTACTGCCGTTAGGCCATCTGCCCGAGCACTACTCAGACTAACCGTCAGCATTTTTAAACCACTATTTTCTGGGAGTGACCATTGGCCCTGAGCATCATTAATCGCTACCACACTATCATCACTCTCTTTTCTAACTAAACAGACATTTTGTCCACTGACATGATCAAAATCCAAATAGTAATCTTGCTCATTGAGGCCGAGACCAAGAACGCTACTCGCTCCATCAATGGAGCAAAAGCGAATTTCTCCCTCACTGCCTTCGGCATTGGAAATAATCAATAAATTATTGCTCAAAGATCCACCTTCAGGGGCGAAGTAGCCCCATATCCCATTATGATAAATTAAAAGCTCTGGATCAAAAGGTACTTTAAGCCCGTTTTCACTAAAAAGCGCTGCTTTAAGTTCTGGATTGTTATTAATGGAATTGGTTGTCGCGGTCACAAATTCACTGGTTTGTTCATCTAAATTATCTTGGGTTGCTTGATCTAGTTGACTAGTGCCGCTGAATTCAATTTCCAGAGGTTCTTCGAGGGTGACTTCGGCAGTGGCTTCGGTAGGTAGTGGCGAAGCGTCTTCTGTTTCGTCTAAAATATCAGTTTCAGCTGTTTGTTCGGGATCATGGTAATCAGCGCTAATAGGAGTCGGTTCAACGGGGATTTTGGCGCTGATGTCATCACAGGCGCCCAGTAAGGTAGTCAAGACCAAAAAACTTAAACCAGCCCTGGTTAGACTTTTTTTAACTTTTTTTTCTGGCTTGGGCGCAGAAGCGACCTCTTTTCTTGAACTCATTTTTAATACCTTTTTCTAACAGAGTGAATAATTTAATTCGCTCTGCAAGCAATTTGATATCTATAAGTTTAATTATAACATGTGTAACTTGTTTGAGAACTATTATTGTTGAGGAATTAAGTCTGATAGAAATCAACAAGACTTTGACTTTTAGCAGCTATATCAGTTAATTTACTCTCCAAAACTGATATCCTAGTGGCTGGTAATCCATCGCGGTGAGCCTTCAATTGCTGACGACACCAATTATATTCTTTGGCTAGAGGATTATATTGTTTAATCAAAGTGCGTCGTCTGCTGATTGGTAATTCCCAATAGTGTTGATGTAGCTGGTGAAGGAAACGATTGGCTTGTTTTAGGGCAATAATGAGTTTTTTGGAAAATTCTACGGTTTCAGCAACCTTTTCAATTTTAGGTGGGGGTCCAAATTCTGCTTGCTTGAAGTTTTTAGACATTTTAAAGAGATATAACAGTGAATTGATTATAATATGATTGGTGATGGAGAAACAACTAGAGCTTGCCTTTTTCCTCCCTTACCCTTAAAATAAAGCCCTTATTGACACAAGATTTTAAATAAAAAGGACATCATGGGCGCAGTACCAAAGAATAAAATTACAAGAGTTGAGCAAGGCAAGCGACGGGCTGGTAACAAACCTAGTCTCAAAAAAGACGCTAAAAGAGCCTCTACCCCAGCCCACAAACAGGGTTTGGTAGCTAGTATCTTAAAAAAACTCGATCTTAATTAAGGCTGATTTTGGCTTTGATGTCGAGTAAAAGTGAGTTAATTTTCCCTCTTGCAAGTTTGAGTTTTTTCCCCTAATCTACTGTCATGGATAAACGTCACAGTCGGCGCATTGAGCGCATGCAAATCTTATTCGCTAGGACTTTTTTAAAGCCCAAACACCCAGAAATGGAGCCAAAAATCTTGTCCGGTGTTGACTGGATTTGGTTTCAAGAATTGGTTGAAGAATTGCCAGATATTGATAAACAACTAACTATCTATGCAGTTGAGCGACCGCTGACTGATATTAATAAAGTTGATTTAGCCATTTTGCGTCTTATTGTTTTTGAGAGTCGAACTCAAGATACGCCTAAAAAAGTTTTAGTTGATGAAGCGATTGAATTGGCCAAAGAATTTGGCACCGATAGTTCTCCTAAATTTATCAACGGCGTGTTGGGGAAAATTTTGTTCTTAAAAAAAACTCCCAGGCAATCCCTCAAGCAATCTCTCAAGAAATCTCCGAAAAAGACTGGTGAGAAAACTAAAAAGCTTGCCAATCTAAGCAAGAAAAAAGCCAAGAAAACTAAAAAAGGTAAATAATGAAAGTTGACTCTCAATTTTTTTCGCAAATTCAAGATTTATTAGAAACAGTGACGGTGACTAGTCGCCAAGAAATTGTGCCTGAGGCTAGTTTGGAAGAAGATTTGGGTTTAAATTTGGAAGAAGACTTAGCTCGCTTAGTTGGCTTAATTAATCGGCATTTTGAGATTGAACTAGACAGCGAAACCGTGATGCAAGAATTAACTGCCAGTGGCGCAACTGTTGCCGAATTAGCCAAGCTTATTCACGATGAATATGAATTAGGTTAAAATGGGAGTGAGCTATGTTACCAGAGTTTAAAAATCCTGATTTACTAATCACTGCTCTCACCCATCGCAGTGCGCTCAATGAAAAAGAACAATCAGGGACTAGTTCCAGTGAATCTAATGAGCGTTTAGAGTTTCTCGGCGATGCGGTATTGGAGTTGGCCAGTACCATTTATCTTTTTCAAGAACGACCAGCTGATGCTGAAGGAATGTTGACTACTTATCGCAGTGCCCTAGTGCGTACTGAAACTTTAGCAGAGCTGGCTAAAGAATTGGGCTTGAATCAGCGCATGTTTTTGAGTAAAGGCGAGGAAGCTGGTGGAGGTCGAGATAACCTTGGTTTGTTAGCTGACTTACTGGAAGCAGTGATTGGTGCTCTTTATTTGGATCAGGGTTTTAAAGTTGTACAGGCTTTTTTGGATCAAGTGTTATTTCCCAAATTTAGTGATATTTTGGCTAGCAAGGCTTATCGAGATCAAAAAAGTTTATTACAAGAAGCAGTGCAAGCTCATTCCTGGCCTACCCCAATTTATCGAGTGATCAAAGAAGAGGGTCCAGATCACGATAAAACTTTTACTGTGGAAGTGCTGATTGATAAAGAAGTTTGGGGAGTTGGTCAAGGTAATAGCAAACAACGTGCTCAGCAAGCCAGTGCCAGCATGGCCCTCAAAAAACTGGCTGAGAGCAAACAACTATGAAACTCGCCCTTGAGATATTTCCCTTTTTCTAGTAGAATCCTCCGGTATGTTGAAAATTAAATTAGCTCGCTTTGGCAAAAGAAATCAAGCTCATTATCGAATCGTGGTTAATGAAGCTCGTGATAAACGTGATGGTAAGTACGTGGCTCTCTTGGGACACTATTCACCCAGTTATCAGCCCAAAGTTTTAGAAATTGATCTGAAAGCTTATGAAGAGTGGCTGGTAAAAGGGGCTCAACCAACTGACACAGTTGCTGCCTTGTACAAGCGCGTCAAATCTGGTAAGCTTTTTCCTGAGAAAAAAGCCAAATTATCCAAAAAAGCTCGAGCGAAACTAAAAGCAGCTAAAGAAGAGAAAAAAGAAACAGCCGAAAAACCTGCTGAAAAACCAGCCGAGCCAGTAGCGGAAAAAACTGAAGCTAAAAGTTAAAGATGAAAACTTTATTAGAATTCGTTTTACTACGATTAATTAAATTCCCAGAAGATCTAAAAATTGAGGAAGTGGAAGAGTCTGGTTATCATAAGTATCTCATTCAATTAAATGAAGAAGATTATGGTCGAGTGATTGGTAAAGGTGGCAAGGTAATTCGAGCGATTCGTAAGTTGGCCCAGGTCAGAGCCATCAAAGAGCAATTACGAGTTAGAATTGAATTGGTAGAAGATAAATAGTTTGTTAATTTTCCGGTAGAACTTCATTGTCATCGATCACTTGTCCACTCTCATCAACAGTTGCCCACTCTAGCTCATTTAGTTCTGTTTCACTAGTTTGTAACTGAGTTTCTAATTCTTCAACACTCATGCCTTGCAATCCAAACAAATTGCCTCGATCGTTAGTAATAACTTCTTCTTGACTGGGAAGGTTATTGGGTATTAATTTTTTAATTTCTTCTAAAACAATTAATTGTTCATCCGCTATGGCGGGCAAAGGTTCTGTTAAAGTGACGGTGATTGGTTGAGTAAAATAAAAAGTTTTTAATTTAAGATTGGCGGTGGTTTGAATTGAACTATCTTCATTAATTTGTTGACTCAGCGCAATGTTGGTAATAGTGCTGATCGGAGTCACCTGTTCAATGAGAGTCATAAAGCTTTGGACATTGCCCAAAGCGCCTGAAACAGAAAATTCTAATACCAATTCATCGTAAAATTTTTGTCTTCTAGTTCTAGACAAAACAGTGCTGTCAGTAGCAATTTCTCCTGGAGATAGAGAAAAATTTTCAATTAAAGTTTCACTTTGGACTGCGACGCTGTTGAGGTTATTAAGCAATTCAAGTAATGGTTTGTATGATGGAAGGACTTCATCAATTTCTGTCATCTTATTAAATTCACTGTCAAAAGCAATGCTCTCCAATTCACTCACCTTGGTTTGAAATTTATTTAATTCTCGATTGGTACTTTCTAATTCGGCAAAGGTGGCTTGAACAGGACTAATTTGGCGAAGGATAACCATGGTAAAAATGACGAAAGCCAAAGCAAAACACAAAATGGCTAAAACTAATTCTTTACGAGTGTTCCAAATCAGCCTGTAATTAATTTCTTCTCTTTCGATTGGCATTTAATTAAGTTCCTCTTGTGAGAGTGCTGTTTCGGCACCGCCATCAACATCGCCATTAGTAGCACTGTTTTCTAATAAACCTAGATCTTCAAGCGTTTTTAATTGGATAGTTAACCTTAATTGATAATTACCCTGATCTTGTCTCGACAAATAACTTTTACTCACATTTTTATAAACGTCTTCAACTAAAGGGGAATCGATAATATTCATGCTCTCTTCTAAAAAGAAAACATTTTGGTGGTCGAGTTCCAAAATTAAACCACCACTGTCTTCATCATAGGTCATGCCAGTGATGGTGGCGACATTATTCATTAAATTAGCAAAATAATTCATGGCTGTCTGTTTATCACTGCGCGCTGCGTAAATTTCTTCGACCACTTTTAATTTATTGACAAAAATTAAATAAGATAACTCAACTGCTTCTTTATCAACAATAGTTTTTTTTAAGTCAGCTATGGTTGCTGTCTTATTTTTGATTTGTAAGTTAATCAATAGTTTAAGTCCCATGATCAAGATTAAAATTAGGACCACACTGCCCAAGACAATGCTAGCTATTTTAAATAGTTTTTTATCTTTTTCTTGTTGTTTTTGTTTATGTCTGGTTTTACTAGACAAGAAATTGATTTCAATCATGATAATTTTCTCATTACGAGACCCATGCACACCGTGTAATGCAAGTGTTTGTGTTCAGGAATTTGTCCTTTGGCACTGGCAAAAGGAGCCATCAATAAAATTTCAACATTTAACTGTTGTGCTAAATACTGACTAAAACCAATCATTTCCGCTGGACCTCCAGACAGAACTACTCTTTTAATTGTCTGGCCAGGATGCAATTGACTAAAGTAACGTAGGGCTTTTTGCATTTCTATGACTGCATTATTAACAATGGGTAGAATTACTGGCAGCAATTTACCTTCCAATTGTTCGGAGTTTAAGCCACAGCTGATTTTATATTCTTCAGCCTGTTTTAAGTCTAGGGCGAAGCTTTGGGCGATGGCATTAGTTAAAAGTTGCGAACCATTTTTACTACTAAAAATAAAATCAAACATGCCATTGGCAATCACTGCCAAATCAAGATTGTTAGCCCCCATGTGGGCAATTAGTGTTTCTGGATCATCACTGCGTAAATCTAGTGCTCTAATGACAGAAAACATTTGAGTTTCCATGACTGTTGGTTCAATGCCTAAATTTAAGAAAATGTTATTGAGTTTTTCAACAAAGGATTTGCGAGAAGCAACCAATAAAACCTTCATTTTGGCGCCGGCTACTTTTTTATCTGGTCGAGCTAGAATTTGATATTCAAGTGATAGGTCGTCTTTGGGTATAGGAATATATTGCTCAGCTTGCCAGCCAATAGCACTCGCCAATTCGGCGTCAGTTAACACTGGGACTTCAATGACTTTATTGGCAATCACTGACTCTGGTAAACTCAGCCGCACATCGCTAGCGTCAAGTTTGTAATCATTGAGGAGATTGGCGATCATTTCACTAAACTGACTAGTTTCTTGATCACTTTGAGGAATAATTAGGCCAAGATTATTAGGAATATTAACGGCTTGAATAACAGTAACTTGTTTGCCGTTTTTTGCTGAAATAGCCTTAATGGTATGAGTACCGATGTCTAGGGCAGTAATTGACATAAGTTGTATTTTTCTATTTTGTGATCGTGCCTCCACTAAATAAAGCGAAACTCATAAATCCTGGAGCACTAGGCAAACTTTTTTTCACTTCGATTGTTTTGTTACTCACATCGCTGTCGCTTTTGGCCAACGACTCAATTTCATATTGAGCTTCACCGATTAAGCCAAGATCACCACTGATTTGAAGATCAGCGCCGGCGCCAACAGTTTGGATGTACAAAGTAGAATCGTTGGAAGCAGGCAGATTTGCTAAAGTATATCCATATTTAAAAGTGTCAGCAAGAGTATCGGTAGCAGCAATAAAATTTTGTGCGCTACTGTGGAGACAATCACTGCCAGCTACCAAATAATAATTAGTCTGATATTCACCATCGCCTGCTAAATATAAAAAACTGAGTAATAATCCCACTTTATGAGAAGTGTTGCAAATGCTTTTTGACCATTTAAGGTTAAGATTACCTACTTGATTATTTAAATCAATGCGCAGACTTTCTCCTTGATTGAGATAACCTTCAAAAGTTTGACTGCTAGTGACCGATACTTGGTTAAATGGATCATCGGCAGCCAAATCACCTGTTGGTAAATTGCTGATTAAACCTGCTTCATATTGATAAATTTGATTAAGAGCTTCATCAACTCCAGTTTCAGCGATATTAAAGACTCTAATTGAATCGCTACGATCAACGACTACCTTATTTTCTTGAACAACGCGATTAGCTACTGATAGGCCAAAAGTTAAAATAGCAGCAGTAATTAATACGACAATAATCCCAATTTGACCACTCATCTGGCGGGCAGAATTTTTTGGCATATATTTCATCATAAAGCAAAAAAGAAGCAAGAACAAGCGGTTTTTAGTTATTATTGATGGCTGTGAGGAACTCTTTTTTTTCAAAATAAGGGGTTAGTATGGACTGATATTGCTGATTTTTTTCAGTAATTTTTTTGGCTTCCTTAATAATCTCTAAATTAGTCCAAGAAGCAAATTGTAATTTGTTAAAACCACTTTGCGCACTGCCAAAAATATCTCCTGCCCCTCTTTGTTTTAAGTCTAATTGAGCTAATTTAAAACCATCTTTTTCTCGACAAAAAATTTCCAATCGTTCTTGACTTGTAGATTGTGTTTTGCTTTTATCTGTGCTGGTTGAGGATGATTGGGCGTTTGGCGCTTGGGTGCTAAATAGCAAACAAAAACTTTTTTGGCCAAGGCGGCCTACTCTACCCCGCAATTGGTGTAGGCTAGCTAGTCCAAAACGTTCAGCTGCCTGAATAATAATAAAATCTGCGTTGGGTAAATCAATACCCACTTCGATCATGGGGGTACTGACAAGAATTTGGATGTCTTTATGGTAAAGTTGCTCAATGACTTGTTGTTGCTCTACTTTTTTGAGTCGCGAATGCAAAACGGCGGTTTTGAGCTGTTGGCTTTTGGCAATTTGCTTGTCTTGATAGTATTTATTTAACACTATTTCTAATTGCTGTTGGCTGTCTTTGACGGCCGCCACGTTTTCCAAAGCACTGTGTTGAGAAGGATCAATAAAAGGACAAACAATAAAAGCTTGTTGATCTTTGGATTGCAACAGTTGCTCAGCCAGCCAAACAATGGCGTCTTCTTCTTTAGCTTTTGGCACCAACCAAGTTTTGGCCATCTGTCTGTTGGCCGGCATTTCGTCCAAGATACTAGTTTGTAAATGAGTGAAAATAGTCAGCATTAAGCTCCGAGGAATAGGAGTGGCAGTCATGGTCAAGAGATGAGCTTGCGGATTTTGTCGCTGTTTGGTGCCGAAGCGATGTTGTTCATCGTAGATAATTAAGGCGGGCTCAATCTCTTCGAGTTTATTAATTAAAGCGTGAGTGCCGACATAGATGCTGGCCGAATCTTTTTTAAAGTTTTTACTAGTTTGAGCTGTGACTAAATGCAATTTTTGTTTAGGCAACAATTTTTGAATAGTTTGGTAGTGTTGTTGAGCAAGAATTTGTGTTGGCGCGACTAACACCGCGTTGTGACCAGCTAAACAACTGTGCCAAGCTGCTATGGCAGCCACAGCAGTTTTACCGCTGCCCACATCACCAATTAATAAGCGGTTCATAGCGGTTGTTTTTTTTAAATCATTAGTAATTTCGCTGAGCGCTTTTTCTTGGGCTTTAGTTAAAGTGAAGGGTAAGCTTTCTGGAATAAGTGGCTTTTGTTGCAGATCAATACTGGGTGCTAAATTGCTTGCCTCCCAAGTTTTTTTAAGTTGTTTAGCTTTATTAATTAAGAAAATGATTTCTTCGAGTGCTAATTGTTCTCGAGCTTGAATAATTTCTTGACTGGTTTGAGGAAAATGTAAAGCCTGAAAAAAATGTTGAGGATTATGAAAAATTTGGTGATGATTGCTGGTTTGTTGATGATTAAAGATTTTCTCTCGAGGATTGAGGTGGTCGATAATTTCTTTTTGCAACCTTCTTAAACTACCTTGTTTGAAAGGATTAATTTGACTATAAATTGGTACTAAGCGAGCGGTATGAGGACTGTCTGTAGTCATTGCTTCCAAGTTGGCTTGAACTAAACTATTATTTTTGAATTGGCCAGAGGCGTAGTAATATTGATTTTTTTTGAGTTTACTTTTGAGAAATTTATTATTAAACCAAATGGCAGGCAGTTCTCCACTGTCATCAGCCAGAGTGGCTCGGCTAATTAAGAGACGACCTTTGTAATATTGACGAAAATCTTTAACTTGGATTATTAAGGTAAAAAAGTCTTGTTTGGATTGATAATCCTTCTGTGTTTGATTGCCGGTAGCTGTGGGTGCTTGATCAATTATGATCGAATTGTTAAAACGTTTTAATTGAGCAATAGAAAAAATTCGCGAACGATTTTCGTAATGGAGCGGTAAATAAAGTAAAAAATCCAGAATAGTGTGAATGTTTTTTTTGGCTAAAGCTTTTTGCCAACTCTCACCAATACCCCGAACAGTATCAAGAGAATGTTTAAGTTGGTACATATTGCTTCAATTTTTTTAGAAGAAAACAAAAAGCAAACTAGCGATACTGCTAAAAATCATAATAATTACGGCAAAAATTACAAAGCCGCGAATCATTTTTTCTCTTTTTTTTCGACTCAGTGACATATTTTACTTTTTGATTTTTAATTGATAAAAACGATGTTTGCCAATTTTTAATTGGCTGTTGTTAGCCAAGGCTAAAAATTCTGACCAATTATTGATCACCTTTTGTTCTGGCAATAACTTGACCGCTCCCTGCTCAAATAAGCGCCCTAATTCACTATTGCTAAAAACATTGTTTTTAGACGTCTGCTGACCATCTTGTTCACCAATTTCCACAATTAAGTCAGTAAATTGTTCTAAACTGGGCGCAGCATCATTTTGAATACTTTGAACAAAATGTTGACTAGCTTGGTCAGCTGCTTGTTGACTGTGAAGATCACTACAAATTTGCCAAGCTAATTGCTTTTTAAATTGCATGGGATTTTCACCCTGTTTTATCGCCTTGCTCATGTCTGCAATTTTGCCTGAATCTACTCTGGTTAGGACTTCAAAGTATTTAATGATTAAATCGTCATTAATGCTCATAATTTTGCCATAGACGTTGACTGCTTCGTCCTCAAGAGCGATGTAGTTGTTATATGACTTGCTCATTTTTCGACCATCGGTGCCCTCAATTAGAGGAGTGGTCAGCACCCATTTTTCTTTTTGATGGTAAACATTTTGTAGTTGACGACCCATCATCATGTTAAAAGTTTGATCATTACCGCCAATCTCTAGATCCACGTCCATAATTACTGAATCATAACCTTGGAGTAAGGGGTAAATAATTTCGTGAGCATGAATGGGGAGGTTTTTTTTCAGCCGATCTTGGAACATGTCTCGCTCCAGCAATTGTTGAACGGTGGTTTTGGCCATTAATTTTAATAAATCACTATAAGTTAATTGATCGAGCCAATCAGCATTGTAGCGAATCTCAATCAATGAAAAATCTAAAATTTTACTAGCTTGTCTTTGCCAATTAGCAAAGTTGGCGTTAATTTCTGCATCACTAAGCATTGGCCGACTCTGATCACGACCAGTGGGATCACCAATTTTGACGGTGCCGTTACCAACTAATAAAATAACTTTGTGGCCGAGTTCAGCGAAATCTTGCAATTTGCGCAAAGGAACACTGTGTCCCAGATGTAACTTTGAACCCGTTGGATCAATTCCTAAGTAGAGAGTAATGGCTCTTTTACTCATTAATGCAGCCAGACTGTCTTTTTTAGGCAAAATTTTCTCGACGCCGCGATTGAGGACTTTAGCAATTTCGTCAGGGTTAGTATTTAGTTTATTTGACATAGAATTGTTTTATTGTAGCATGAGGGCAAGTTTGGTAGAATGACGACATGCAAGACTTAACTGAGCAGACTACCATAATTGATGAAATTGAACCTCAGTTGCCAAAAAGAAAAATTTCTCTATGGAGACGTTTACAATGGTTGCTCAGACGCATTAAAACCAAGATGGTTATTTATTGGGAGAAATTATTATATTTGATTATGCCAAAAAAAAGTCGCTTACGTAGCAAGCAATTGAGCCCGAGTGAAAAAAAGCTAAAAAAGATTAAAACTTGGCGAATGATTGCTGTAGCCTTTTGTGTTTTGGTAGTTTTGGGCATTATTGCTTTTTTTGTGATGTTTATTTGGTTTTCCAAAGATTTACCCCAGCCTGGAGAAGTGATTAGACGGGCGGGTTATAGTAGTAAAATTTATGATCGTGACGGCGAATTATTATATGATTTATTTGAAGAAGAACGCCGTCAACAGAGTAAGATTGAAGATATTCCAGATTTATTAAAAAATGCCACTATTGCTATTGAAGATCGGGATTTTTATAAACATAGTGGCTTTGATTTTTTAACGATTATTCGAATTCCTTATAACTTTATTTTTAGAGGTCGGGTGGTGGGTGGTTCAACTCTTACTCAACAACTAGTGAAGAATGCCCTGTTAAGCAACGAACGAACGATTATTCGAAAATTTAAGGAATTGGTCTTATCAATTCAGATTGAACGAAAGTTTAGTAAAGATGAAATCTTAACCATGTATCTTAATGAAGCTCCATATGGTGGTAATATTTGGGGAGTAGCTACTGCTGTTGAAACCTATTTTGATAAACCAATGAATGAGCTGAGTCTTGTGGAAAG
The DNA here is from genome assembly GCA_964432115.1 of uncultured Pseudomonadales bacterium. Classification (GTDB taxonomy): domain Bacteria; phylum Patescibacteriota; class Microgenomatia; order UBA1400; family PJMF01; genus JAAZKO01. The sequence continues at coordinate 18,462 of CAYSMC010000026.1, forward strand.
TGCTTTTCTGGCTGGTTTGCCGCAACGACCCAGTGCGTATTCTCCCTACTCTGCCCGAGTGGATGAAGACGGAGAACCTTTGTGGAAAATGCGTACCCAAGCAGTATTAAATGCAATGAAAGACAATGGCTATATTTCAAATGAGGATTACGAACAAGCGTCTGGAGAAATAGATAATTTAATTTTTGATCGAACTATCACCGAGATTAAAGCGCCACATTTTGTTTTTTACGTACAAAGTCAATTGGAGGAAATGTTTGGTGAGGAATTGTTAATGAAAGGTGGTTTAAATGTAAACACAACATTAGATTGGGAATTACAAGAATTAGCTCAGACCGTGGTGACAGAAGAAGTTGAAGCGGTGGAAAAATACCAAATTAGTAATGGTGCTGTTTTAGCACTGCAACCGCAAACTGGAGAAATATTGGCCATGGTGGGTAGTAAAGATTATTTTGATGAAGAGATTGATGGTCAATTTAACGTGGTGGTTAGCGGTTTGAGACAACCGGGTTCGGCCATTAAGCCAATTACTTATTTAGGGATGATCAGGCGTGGGTTTACTCCAGCTACTATGATTATGGATGTGGAAACGACTTTTGCTCGTAATGAGGTCGAAAAACCTTACACCCCCAAAAATTATGATGGTCAGTTTCGTGGTCCAGTCAGTCTACGACAATCTCTGGGTAGCTCTTTAAATATTCCAGCGGTTAAATCTCTAGCTACTGTTGGCTTGGAAGAATTTTTAAGTTTAGCTTATGAGATGGGTTTACAAACTTTTGAACCGACTCCAGCTAACCTACAACGTTTTGGTTTGGCGTTAACTTTGGGCGGCGGTGAAGTTTATATGCTGGATTTAGCTGGAGCCTACAGTATTTTTGCCAATGGAGGCCGAAAAGTCGAACCAATAGCTATTTTAAAGGTAGAAGATAATGATGGACGGGTCCTTTTTGAACATAAAGAAACTCAGGGCAAAAGAATTATTGAAGAAGCTGAAGCCTTTTTAATTAATCATATTTTGTCTGACAACGACGCTCGGCTACTGGCTTTTGGAGCTAATTCTCTGTTAAATACTGGTCGGCCAATAGCTGTTAAAACTGGTACAACCAATGATATGAAAGACAACTGGACAATTGGTTGGAGTAGTGAAATTTTGGTAGCTACTTGGGTTGGAAATAGTGACAATAGCTCTATGAGCTATGTAGCTTCAGGTATCACTGGTGCTTCTCCAATTTGGCGACGAGTAATTTTGGGGGCTCTCGATATGGATTACGCTGCTCCTGATTGGCAATTACCTAGTAATGTCGAACTAGTTGAAGTCGATGCCATTTCTGGTTATCCAAAACATGATGATTTTCCTAGTAAGTTTGATTACGTGATTAAAGGAACTCTTCCCGCTTCTCCTGATCCGATTCATCGCTTGGTTGAAGTGTGCAAGGGTGAAAATGATAAATTGGCTACTGAAGCCAATATTGCTGCTGGTGATTATGATAAAAGAGAATTTATTTTTGCTAGTGAAGAAGATCCATTTAGTGAAGATGGTCAAAATCGCTGGCAAATAGGTATTGATGCTTGGATTGCGGCACAAAATGATTCGCGTTATCGAGTGCCCAGCGAATATTGTGGTGATCAAGATGAAGTAAGTGTCAGATTACGAAGACCACGGAACGAGGAAAATATTAAAGAATTAGAGATTGAGGTGGATATTAGAGCTGGTAGTTACGACGGTATTGATAAATTAGAACTCTATGTTAATGACAAACTACTTGAAACGATTGTTGGCAAAAGTGAATATCAGGGAAAAATTAATTTAGCAGCTGGTAAGTATGAACTTTATGCTAAAGCCTATGCTAAAAATGGTAAGGAAAAAACCAGTAGCAAAGCCAAAATCGGAGTGGGAGGTGTTGAGTGGGATTATGAAGAACCTACTCCTACTCCTATTCCTACTCCTAAACCAACTGATACGCCCGTGCCGACTGCTATTCCCGTTCCAACGGTTGAATTAAGTCCAACTCTTGTTCCTAGTCAGGAAAATGAATAAAAATAAGCTTGCCAAACCCAATGCTTGAGTAAATAGATAATGATCAAGGCTGGCCATTGGTACGAGGATTAATAGTTTTGACCAATGAATTTTTTTCTGAAACTTTTTAGCTAAAAGTGCGACAATACTGCAGATAAGTATTCCCCCTTCACTAAGTATTAATAATCCAAGATGATGAACTGGTTGAACAAAGCGGACAGTTTCTTGGTGCCGGTTGTAATGTTCTAATTCTTGAACAAAACGATTAACGCCTAAACCAAACACTGGTTTGTCTAAAAACATTTGCCAAGCCGCATGATTAAGCATTGCCCGGCGAGAAATAGACAGGTGGGTTTTTGTTAAGTTGGTATCAAGGTATTTTATAATGAAAGGACTGACTATAAAAAAAACCACGAGTGCCAAATTAAATATTTTTTGCCATTTAATTTTTCTTTGTTTTTTGTTAATTTTTTTAATTAAT
>CAYSMC010000027.1:0-5731 GCA_964432115.1 uncultured Pseudomonadales bacterium
CCATCTTTTTAGAAATGATTGGCGAGGGTAAAAAACCAGTGATCAATGGTGATGGCAGTCATACTCGCGACTATGTTTATGTGGCAGATGTGGTCAGAGCCAATGTCCTGGCGCTGGAGAGTAATTTTGTTGGTGAATTAAATATTGGTACCAAAACTGAAACATCGACCAACGAAGTTTTTGATAAATTAGTAGCAGAACTGGGTTTAGATCTGCAAAAAAAATATGGCCCAGAGCGAATTGGCGAACAAATCACTAGTTCGCTAGACTACAGCCAAGCCCGAGAGATTTTGGGCTGGGAGCCAACAGTTACTTTTGATGAGGGAGTAAAAAAGACGGTCGAATGGTTTAAAAAGAAATAAATAATAAAACTAGAAGAAAAGCGATCAAGTAGGGAAAAATTAATTTAAATTTAATTTTACTCACAACTCAATTATACAAAGCTTAGAGTAAATTTGTATGGCTTTTTGTAATTTTCTTTCAGCATAATGTAAATATGGCTCAACTCGTTAACCATTCTGACTTGAATTTAGGAATTAATTGGACTAGAATAGTCCACAATATGTCCACGATTCAACTGAAAGTCACTCTATCTAAACAATTGCACAGCTTATTGCAAAAAAAAGCTCAAATTATTGGTCTTACCATGTCTTCTTACGTCAAAAATTTAATCGTTGAAGACATTAAAGACCAGGCTCTTGAAGAGCAACAAGCAAGTAAGCAAGTTGAAGAAGCTTATGCAGACGCTCTTAAATATAAAAAACAGGCTGTTAAGATCAAAAATTTGCAAGAAACCTTAGACAGTTTATGATAGAAATTATTTTTAGTCAAAATTTCTATCACAAACCCCAGACATCCTTCGCTTAGACATCATAAATTAAAAGGGAAATTACAAAATTCTTGGAGTATTAGTGTTACTAGATCGTTTCGTTTGATCTATATGGTTAATAAAGAATATTATTTTTTTGATCTCGGTTACCACTCAGCAATTTACAAATAATTAAGCAAGTTTATTCGCCAATTTGATCGCCTCGGCTATCGCCTGATCCATATTCAAATAGCGATAAGTGCCCAAGCGCCCAGCAAAATACACTCCAGTCTTTTCCAGCTCCTTAGTCTCAGCCAAATACTTAGCCAAAACCCTGCCATTGCGCTCTCTTGGTACTGGATAATAGGGTTCACCTTTACTTTTAGGATATTCTTTAGCAATCACGCTGTGTTTAGTCTCTTTGGCACTTGGATCAAAATATTTGAATTCAATAATCCTGGTGTAGGGCACTGCCAAATCAGGAAAATTAATCACACTGTTATTTTGATAAAATTCCCGCTCAATCTTACTAAAAATAAATTTGAGTGAGCGATACTCTAGTTGACCATGTTTGTAGTCAAAATATTGATCGATTGGGCCAGTATAAATAATTTTGGGAAAACTTTTGACAAAACTTTTTGCCAACTTAAAATAATCAGTTTTTAATTTAACTTCAATCTTTGGACAATCAAGCATCTTTTCTACCAAAGCTGTATAACCACCGACCGGTAAAGCCTGGTGGTGATCAGTAAAATAGCGATTATCAAAATTGTAGCGAATTGGGAGGCGGGAACTTAAACTCGTATCTAAGTGAACCGGATCAATACCCCATTGTTTGCGACTATAACCATAAAATATTTTCTGATAAATGACTTGACCCACTTGAGCCAACAAATAATCAGCCAAATTATTGGCTTTTTTGATTGGCAGGGCCTGTTTGGATAAAAAATAGCGCATCTCTTTGCCAGTTTTAATTTTTAAGCCAAACAGCTGATTAATAGTATTAATATTAACCGGCAAAGTTACGGATTGATCATTAATTTTGGTTAAGACTTGGTGTTCATAGGGTCGCCACTTAGCAAATTTTTGCAAAAATTGACAAACTAGCTTGCTGTTAGTATGAAATAGGTGAGCACCGTAGCGCGAGACTAAAATGTCAGATTGTACTTGATCATAACAATTACCAGCCAAGTGGGAACGTTTATCAATCACTAGCACCGCTTGACCCTGATCAGCTAAGACTCTAGCCAAACTAGCTCCTGTCAAACCCGCACCAACGATTAAAACTCGATTTGCCATGAGAGTCATTATACAAGAATTTGCTCAGAACTCATAAGCAGGCTAACGGCGAAACTCCCAACCCCCCATTAATTTTTCAATGTTATACTAAATACCGATGTCAATTTTGAGTATTTTTAGTCAATATCGCGAGCTTTTAGGCCAGCTGACAGCGCGCGAAATTAAGCAGCGCTATAAACAATCGGTGCTGGGTTATGCTTGGGTGATTCTTAATCCTTTTTTTCAAATGCTGGTGATGGCTTTTGTCTTTAGCATTATTATGCGCATTCCTGATTTGGGTGTACCGTATCCAATCTATCTTTATGCGGGTTTATTGCCTTGGACACTGTTTAGTAATTCGCTGATTAGCTCGAGCAATTCACTAGTAGATAATGCCGGCCTACTAACGAAAATCTATTTTCCCCGTGAGATTTTTATTCTCAGCACGATCTTGGCTAAAATGGTTGATTTTGCCCTAGCTTGCACCATCTTTATTGCCTTTATGTTTTACTACCAAATTCCGGTGACCTGGAATATTTTTTGGGTGATTCCCATTTTTCTGATTCAACAACTCTTTACCTATGCGATTGCCCTGTTTTTAGCAGCAGCTAATCTCTTTTATCGCGACATTCAATATTTGCTTGGTTTAATTTTGCTAATTTGGATGTATTTGACTCCAGTTATTTATGCCACTGAATTTTTTCCGGCCAAATACCAGTGGATTTTTAAGTTAAATCCCATGGCCGTCATTATTAATGCCTACCGCCAAGCAATCTTAGCCGGTGGAATACCTAATCTGCAAAGTTTGGGCTTAGCTCTGCTCTTATCACTGGGCTTATTAGCCATTACTTATAAATTTTTCAAAAAAGCCGAAGGTGTCTTTGCTGACATTGTTTAAAATATGACTGATAAAGATCAAACGGCCATTAGCATCAAGGAAGTGAGTAAGCTCTTTAGATTGCAAAAACAGCGCACTTTTAAAGAACTGTTACCAGCGCTGGCTGGTGGACAAAAAGCTATTGAGAGCTTTTGGGCGCTAAAGGACATTAACTTAGAGATTAAAAAAGGGGAAACTGTCGGTATCATTGGTCCTAATGGGGCAGGTAAAAGTACCTTACTTAAACTAATCGCTGGAGTGACTAAACCAACTAAGGGTGAGATTATGATTAATGGTGAAATCGCCCCCTTAATTGAGCTAGGAGCGGGTTTTCATCCAGAATTAACAGGAAGAGAAAATATAACCCTCAATGGGGTGATTTTGGGACTAAGTAAAAAAGAAGTGGCAGAGAAGTTTAAAGAAATAGTAGATTTTGCTGAGCTCTGGGAGTTTATTGACCAACCAATAAAGCACTACAGCAGTGGCATGTATTTGCGCCTAGCCTTTAGTGTGGCAGTGCATACTAATCCCGATATTTTGCTAATAGATGAGATTTTGGCAGTGGGAGATGAGAGTTTTAAAGCTAAATGTTTTAAAAAGATGGAAGAGTTTAAAAAACAAGGGGTGACGATAGTGTTGGTGTCACATGATTTAGAAAAAGTGAAAGATTTTTGTCAAAGGGCTATTTATTTAAATAAAAATCACATTTTGATCGATGGCGATGTTCATAAGGCCGTTAGTAGTTATCAATTAGATGCTGAACAAAATATGTAGAAAATTACTTATGAAATTAGAAACTAAAATAAAACAAGCTAAAAAGGTAATCAAAGAAGCAGCTCAAAAATGGGATAATAATAAAATTGCGGTTGCTTGGACAGGTGGCAAAGATTCCACTGTGGTTCTACACCTAGTTAAAGAAACTTTTGACGGAAAAATCCCATTTAAAGTGATGTTTAATGACTCAACAATAGAGTTCCCTGAAATTTATGAGTTTATTAAAAAACATGAAAAAGATTGGCAGTTAGACTTAAAATGGGTGAAACACTTAGATGAAGATTTAGAAAATTACAAGAACACTAAAAACATTGAAGAGCAAATGGAGATTATGAGAATCGCTAAGATCAACGCGATTAATTACTCAATCGCTGAATATAATTTTCAAGCTTTTATTTCGGGCATTAGAAAAGACGAGCATCAATCACGAAGTCAAGAAAGCTATTTTTCTCAAAGAAGTACTCATTGGCGGATACATCCAATTCTAGATTTTACTGTGAATGATGTCTGGGACTATATCCATCAATTTAAAGTACCTTATGTTAGCCTTTACGATCAAGGATACAAATCACTCGGAGAGAAACCCTTTACTAATCCAGTTACAGATCCTAATGCACCTGAAAGAGCAGGTCGTGAAGCCACTAAAGAAAAGACCATGAAGAGGCTTAGAGCTTTAGGGTACTGGTAAAAAAGATGTATAAAAATGTAGTAATTATTTCCATAGATTCACTAAGAGCTGACGGTAGTAATTATAATCGTGATTTAATATATGGCAAAAACAATCACGAGCCGATAAAAACTCCCAATTTAGATAGGTTTGCAAAAAATGGTACAAGTTTTATTAGAGCTTATTCAACAAATACCTATACCACAGCGGCTCACGCATCTTTGTTTACTGGAACATATCCACCAGAACATGCTGTTAGATCTTTTTTTGATTTTAATCAAAAGCTAAATGATAAATCTGAAACAATCGCAAAATTATTATCAAAAAAAAACTATCAATCTTTTTTCTACTCAGACATAAAAGATTTGTTTTCTGAAATGGACATTTGGCGAGACTTTAAAATTAAGACATACGGCAAATCTGATTGGTTATGGAACAGCATTGAAGAATTTAAAAAAAAGAATAATTTTGTATTTATTCATCTTTTTGATGTCCATGAACCATATTTATTTATTGAAGATAAGTCAATTAAAGATGATGTAAATAATGATTTTTATCAAGCAATTAGTGATTTACGAAAAAAACTTGGTATAAACTCTAAAACAAATCAAAAGAAAAATCCTCACAAATCATGGGAAGAAATAAGAACTTATTTGAATCAAAATAATCTTGATCACCAAGAGCACCTAAAAGAATATTATGAACTTGGAATTGAAAAATTTGACAAATTGAGGATCAATACTTTTTTTGACAAACTTGTAGGTTTTGGATTTGATCTTAAAAATGATTTAATTATAATTTTGAGTGATCATGGTGAGGGTCGAACTGACTTTCAAAACTCTTCAAATTTTGGACATGGTAGTCATTTAACTGAGGAAACTCTAAGAATTTCCCTATTTGTTAATCAAAATTTAAAAATTAATAAATCAAATCTATTTTCTATTAAAGATATTAAACAAATAATTCTAGATCTTATAAATGAAAGAAGCCCAAATATCAAGAATAATAATTTATATGCAGAACACCACCAATCAAACATATCAACAATTTTGCAGGGAAAAGAAAATGATCGTTTGGGAGTTAAAAATATTGGAAATATTAAAAGTTACTTGTCTGAGCAGGCTTATATTAATAAAGATTTCAAACTAATTGCCAATAACAGTCAAAACCTGTATTCTGAATTATTTAATAAAGACATAGTAAATGACAATCTTTACATTGAAAAATTATACAATATTTTGCTTAACAGATACCCAGATGAAGCAGGAAGTATTAATTTTTTAAGAATTATTAAAAACAAATCAAGAACAGAAGTGTTAAAGAACAT
>CAYSMC010000028.1:0-5081 GCA_964432115.1 uncultured Pseudomonadales bacterium
CCAAAAAAAAACAACAGCGATTTGTCAATTAGTGAACCATTTAAAAGCAAATGAAAACTATAAAAAGAAAAAAATTTTTTTTTTCTTTTTATAGTTTGAATTATAGCGATTAAAAAAAAAGTAAAAAAAAAATTTTTTTTTACTTTTTTTTAAAATCGCTGTGCGAAGCTTTGCTTCGCTTGCTTTTAAGTGGTGAACGTTTTTTCGGGGTTTTTAAAAATTGTTTTCAAGCGCAACGAAATACTTTTTTGTTTCTGAAAGAAAAAAAAAGTATTGAGAAGCTGAAAATAATTTTGAAAAAATCCGAAAAAAATTGACAAATCGCTGTTGTTTTTTTTTGGACTGGTCTTGACAATTTTCTAATTTTGTTTTAATCTTTTTTGTGGCTTTTTCTATTGACTGCCTGCGGAACTCCGTCATCCACTGACGGCCTAAGCTATTTTTCGCCGAAAATCTTTAAAAATAAGGTCATTTATGTATCAACTTTTACAAAAAAAACCGAAAAAGGACGATATAAATATCAACTTTTTGCGAAAAAAACCGAAAAAAGACGATATAAACATCAACTTTTTTACAAAAAAAACCGAAAACAATCTTAAAATAATCACGACACCCTAATAAACTAAAGAAGAAGAAGACATAAACAATGATAGGATAAGTGTTGTTTGTTCTATAAATAATAATAAGATAATAATAAGATAATAATAAAATAATAATAAAACAACAACAACAAAGAAATAAAACAACAACAACAAAGAAAAAATATTATAATAACAGATTGATAACAGAAAGAGATTTAATTATTAAAACAATTACTCGCTTCGCTCGCCATTTCCGCGGTCCGCGTCCGCTGTTGCTTCTTGCCTGTGTCCCGCGCGCTTCGCGCGCTCCTTTATGCTTCTTCATTTGCCTGTTGTCGTTTGCGCGTTCCGCGTCCGCTGTTGCTTTTTGCCTGTGTCCCGCGCGCTTCGCGCGCTCCTTTATGCTTCTGCGACGTCAACATCTACGCTTAGCAATCATTTGATGTCGTTCTTTTCACCAACGGCGACGATCGACCTTCGCAACCGCTTTTAGCGGTTGCTCACGTCGCCGTTGGTTCAAAGCAATCTCTTTTATTAAATTTTGTTTGATTATCTTTTGACTTAAACAAAATTTTTTTTGAAATTAATTTTGGACCTTAAGCAACGGCGTTGCCGTTGCTTTCCTTTTTAGAAAAAAAAAAATAAACAAGAGGGGGTAGGGGGTGAATTGTTTATTTTTTTTTTTCTTATTATTAGATCTTAATTTATCTATTGACAAGATATAAGTTATTCTGTATTATTAGATTGTATTGTAGTTCTTTGTAAAATTGTCAATATTAGGCGAACAAAAAAACAGCCATTATTAGCTGTTTTTTTGTATTACTTTTTTTAGCCTGTGGATAACTTTTTTTTAAAAAAAATCGCGCGCTTAATTTTTTTGAATTATTAATATGTTTTTTTTTACTAATTTTATTGTTCCAATAGCCTTTACGCGCTTTTAATATTTTCTGTTTCCGGCTGTAGTAAAAAAAGGCCTTTGTTTTTGTTACAAAAAACAAATTGACAGATAATATACATTGACTCTTTTTTCTGCCTCCGGCCCGTATTTTAGACCTACGGGAGGCCAGCGTATAAAATATAGTACTATATGGCTTATACTATCAAAAGGTTTCTAATGTTCCAACGGGTAGCAAGAAAAGATTTTTGCCATTGCTTTTATAGGTTGGCCTGTTTATAAAAGCTCTTTTCCGCTCTTTAGCGTCGTCCTTATGGTTCTACCGATCCACGACGTTTTAAATTGTCAATGTCAGGCATATTATCTTTTTATATTTTCATGCCTAAATGATTGTTTTATTGTATTAACTATTTTAATGTGATATAATGATTATGTAAAGTTTATAGCCTGTGGATAACTTTTAATGTTATGTGGAATTCATTTATGGAAAAATTACTTCCTGCTGATATTATCGGTTTTGTCGTTATCGTTGGTGGTTTTATTCTCCTATATTTCGGTATTGATCATGTCGTTGGCGGTGCTGTTATCGCAGTCACAACCTACTACTTTGTCCGTAACAAAAAATATGATAACACGAAAAATAGTTAATCTAACTAATGCAATGACAGAATTTGAAGGCTGGCATCCCGGAGGAATGTCGGGAGGCCAAGCCGGTGATCCTTCTGTATCATACCGCAATCATAACCCGGGGAATTTGCGTTATTCAATTTTCCAATTAGGTGAGCGCGACGGATTTTCGTATTTTTATAATGACGCTACCGGCCTATTCGCTATGCGTTATGATATAATGTGTAAATGCCAAGGCAAAACACAAACAACCTTAAATGGTGAGTCTATTCTTGCCGATCTAATTAAAATTTATTCTGCGTCTGAAGGTGAGCAGTTAAATAATTATGTTAAGTTTGTTTGTGAAAGGACAGGCTTAAAACCTGAAACAAAACTTAAAGAATTAATAGAGTAAGAAGTGGTCGATTGATTTTTAAGAAAAAAAATAAGCGCTTATATAATTTTATGAACGAAGAAAAACAAAATCAAAACATTGGGCCAGAAGTTGAGCCAGAAGTTGAGCCAGAAAAAGAAACAGAGGCTAGCGAAGAAACAGAAGATGAAGAAGAGTCTGAACCAGCCAAATCAAAACTTCATAGCCGTATGTCTGCGAAGGAATTAAGGATTGAGGCAAGAAAAAATAGAATTCGGAAACAGACAATTGAAGAATAAAAAAAAGTCCCGACGAAGTCGGGGCTTTTTTTTATTGGCGGCAAGGATCCGCCATTTTATTATTAACCTTCTAAGTCTGACTGTAATGCGTCCCAATGAGTTGCAGTCCAGCTTGCCAGTGTTTTGGTATAAGGTGATCCTGTGAAATTTAGAGCGATTGCAGCTTTAGCCAACAGATAAATACCTAAACGTTTATCGTATGGATCAATGGCAGCATAACTAAGATCAAATTCAGAAATGTTTAGCGCGTCTGCGACTGTACCGATATCATCTGACGCGTCATGTCCTTTCATACAGGCCAATTCTGTGGAGTAGTTAGTTGCATTAGAGATATAGTTATCAATAATGTATTTAACCATATACGACTGCTTTGTCTGTCCTCCCGGTATTAATTCTAAATCAATAAGCTGTTGGTGATATTCTTCGCTGGCTGTAATTTTTCCAACTGCCCTACCGGTTCCGCCTGCAATAATTCTGCGATCTCCCTGTCCAGTACTTTGAGGATTTGAAGGTTTTAGCCATTGTCTAACCACGTTTACGCCTTTCCATGTAAAATAAACAGTACAGTCCGCAATCTTACCGCTTGCACTCATAGACATTAAAGGTCCTGAAACTTTAGCCATAATATTAAAACTTTCTTTTTAATTATTTTATCTCAACGACTTATTTGCTAGAATTGAGATATTCTTTCATAAATAAATTAACTCCATGTAAGCCTAATTTACTTGCTCTTATATGATAACTTTTTTTGGCCGTATCAGTCAAGTTTCCCCATTCTTCCATGCCGTCTATAAAAACCTGCCGCCATGATTGTTGCTTTTCTGTTTGAGGATTTACCGGATTCATAAATTCTTCTCTGATATAGTAAATTTTGTCTAACTCTTTTCTTCTTTGGTATACTCCCCAGCGTATGTCGTCTGATCCGAATTGTGTTTTTCCGTATGTAGCAAAACCGTATTCATTATACCCCCAAAATATCTCTTCTTCGCCATAAAAGCCATATCCGTATATTTTTTGGCCGTATTCCCATGGTTTGCCAAATTTACCCCTAACCCCCATGTCAAAAAATCTTTCTTTTGGATCTTTCTTTGCCATTTTAATAGAAAAAATTTGAAAAATATTTTACTAATTTATTAACTATTTCTTCATTATTTATGATAATTGATACTTCATAATTAATATTAAAAGCGTTCATTGTGTAGTTGTGGCTTCCTAAAATAACTGTTTCATCATCTATTATCATCAATTTTGTATGTAGTGTTTTGCTTGATTGTATTCTTCTATGCTTTATTTTTTCTCTTTGTAAAATTTCTGTTATTAGATTTTTTTGAATAACTGCTTTTACATCAATGCCCCTTTTGTTTGCTCTAATTATTGCATTATTAAATTTTTGTATTGCTGATCCTACTTGATTAGGATACCACAACCAATTATAAACTATAATCTTAATTGATTTTTTAGCTTCCTCAATCAGTGGGATAACTTCTTTCGGATATTCTCGTCCTATTAAAATTTTAGTTTTTTGTTCTTCCATTTATTCGTCTTGCTGAAAATTAAAATTGCGTATGTACATTATTTTTTGATTTGCGTCATTAGTATAACAAATATAGTCCATTAATTCTTGACAATCCGGAGTATACCCGTCTTCCGGCAAATTAGTTGTTACAGTTACTTCTAAAGTATTATCAACATAAAAATCAATTTTTGATCCTGAAGTATAAACTGCCTCTAATTTAATCCATGTGCGATTTTCGGGTAGCGTCATAATCTCTGTTGTGTATTCGTGTGGGGACCAATGGTCGTCTTGTGCATGATATGAATATAAGTCGTTATCAATAACCGCAAACCCAAAAGCACAGTACATACTCCCCACCGCTGCCCTCATCATGACATTATCATATTTAACTAAATTTACTTGCGTCATAAAACGCGGATTTTTACTAAAATTTACTCCTAATGGCTTACCAAATGTTTCCGCCGTCATTCTTGAATAATTATATTCTCCTGCCCCGGATCTTAATTGAATTGACGCTAAGTAATGATTAATTTCCCCAGCTCCAGATGTTGTTATATCCCAAGCATCAATCGTTTCAAAATATGTTTCAAAGACAAATTTATCCCACTTTCTTTTATTTGGTGAAACTTCTCCTTTGTCTATTTTGTCTGATACTATTGAATTATCTGGGTGATCGATAGTTGCCTGTGTTTTGTGTGTGGTTAGTGATTTGCCTTCGCCAATATGTGCATTAGCGTCATCATTATGTGCCGTGATTAATCGGTCAATCGCTTCCTCGATTGTTTCATTATCTGTTTGAGATTTTTCCAAT
>CAYSMC010000029.1:0-4403 GCA_964432115.1 uncultured Pseudomonadales bacterium
AAGTGTGCGCCTTACTCCGGAATCACTGTGCGGCATGTTCCGGAATCACTGTGCGCCTTACCCCGGAATCACTGTGCGGCATCGACCGGATTTTGCAGAATTTGGTCAGAAATCTGTATTTATTATCATGGGAAATGGAGAGAGACTATAAAAACAAGGAATTCTTTTCACGGGGATATAGTAAGCTCCTTGCGAACTGGAGCTTTTGTCTGTATCTTTTTATTCTGATTGTGGTCATTTACAAGCTGTAATTTTCATCTCTTTTTGTAAGAATTTCTTTTTTTGTTTTAATATCGAAAAACCTACGATTTTTCCATATTCGTTTGAACTATTACACTATCATGTTTTCTCGGTAGCTAGCGATAGCTTTATTAAATCTTAAATGATAATAGCATTTTTTGCTTGACTACTTAATCTTGGCAAACAATCAGGTTAACATCAGTATCTTGAAAATTTGGACGCATATCTTCCCGCCTCCAGGATATAGTTGGAATAATTACACATCTTGGTTCGACAAGTTCTTTGGAAGTATAAGGATATGAGCTCTCTAGATTAAAGGTCCAGTATGTAAGTGAAGATAGTATCTCGTCTACATCCCACATAGTCCAAGCCACTTTATTAGATTGCCCTGGGTTAATCACATAAGAATACTCAGGGTCATCAAATTGGAACCAACTTTCTAATCTTAGGTGGAACCCCACACTACCATCTATAGCAATCCCACTCAAATCACGTCGCAAATCAAGGGGGTATCCCAGAGAAGCATTTTTAACATTAAAAATGACAAACTCACAAACTTCATCGCTATATCTTGGCAGCAGATGAAATCCTTCAAAAGTTACCGTGCCAAAATCAAACTCAATGGATTGGCCTAAATCAAGGACATTAACATCTGCTTGATATTTATCTTTATAATCAGCCCATGAGATGTTATTAACAAACGGCGATTCAACATATGGTATTACTTCCTGTGGGTTTAAATTTATTGTGAACTCAGCTGACCCTTTATTAGTTTGTAAACTGAAACTTTTTATGGGTTCAGTCGCAAATTCCGAAATTACCCACTGTTCTAAGCAAGTTAAAGTTTGAGTTCCTGGAGGTAAAACTGAAAAACTGATTTTTTTTCTGGATTCTAACCATTTTTCTTTTCCAATAACATAGCAATTTTGGTTTGACTTCTCATAACTAAAACCATCTGCGGTTAATATTTGTTCATCAGAGAAACCATGTATAGTTATCCAATCTTCATTCGATAAGTTCTGAATTACAGATTGAAATGTCAAAATTTTGTTTCCATCCTCACCTGGAGATTCTTCAAAACTAAGCAAAGAAAAATTTATCCTGTCATACCATTCCACAGGGTCTCGTGTTGGTAATATTTGTGCAGGCGTGTCTTGAGCTGTTGTGTCCGGCAAAGATGTGTCAGCGGGTAAATTAGGTTCAGAAATAATTTCAGGTTCTTGCTGTGAAGAGAATAAATTACACCCAAGAATTATCAAACCTATAATTAAAGCGATTGAATATTTCTGAATATTTTTTATGAATTTCATGATATACCTCCAAAATTCAGCATTCTTTTCTATTTTTTTAATGGTGTTTTCAATATAACCTTTGATAACTCATGTATCAAGCTAGTAATAATAATTTTCAGAACCTCAAGGATTAATACCATAGCAATATCCGAGGATTTTATCGTTTGTGAGACAATAAATGTGCCCGGTGGTTAATGGTAAAGTTGGATATAAGATAGTAAAATCCGAGATACTTTCTGACTTTAAAGGTATGTCCTCAGAAAACGTAAAACAATCAGCGATTATGCTTGTATCATAAATCTCTCCCTCTCGCTCAATCCTTAAATCTATCGAAGTTCCCAATCTTAATCTATCCTTAAGGGTGGAAAATGCCTCATCTTGAGTATTCACAACTTTTCCACCAGCGCCAACGATTTTGTCTCCGGGTAATAATCCTGCACTATAAGCATTACATTCTTGATAAACTTTATCTATCTTAGCTTCAGAAGTTGCACTATAATAATTTGGTTGAAATTCAATCCCAATCAATGGTCTTAATTGATATAAATTAAATTCTCTTGATTTAATGGTGTCAGACCTAACTGACACTACTGGAAAATTGGTATTAACATAGATTAGATTGTCTAAATGTAAATCTTGTATATTTAAGGCATCCACATTTATCGGTTCAATAGGTGCATATTTTCCATCTTTAGCAACAAATACACCTTGTTCATTGCTTGAAAGATTTAGTTTGATGTCCTTTTCTAGGTTTTTCCTCATCTCGGTGATTCCAACTGAGAAACACCAATGTCTAATCTCTACTGGAGATGCTAAATAATCTCCTTGAGCAAAGCAATAATAACCAGAGGGAAGAGATTCCTCAATTTTTATTTCAATACCCCCGTTATTCTTAGTTGCATATGAATAATTATATTCGGAAAAGTTTTGTATATCATATAAACCTAGTAATTGTATGTTTATGTACGGCTCCCAAAAAAGAAATTTGGGCTCATTGGTAGTATCAAGAAGGTTCAAATAATCTGCTCCTTCTGGGCCTCCTTTATACATATTTAGCTTAGTGTAGTCGCCCCTGTTTGAGATATGGTATACACCTTGTGATTCAGGCATTTTAGGCCCAAAAAATAAACACGAAATGAAGATTAGAGAACTAATACTCAATACTAGAATTTTTTTCATGATAACACCTCCTATAAATGTAACGCAATCTTCAACCACTGATGCTCAAGTGACCCGATGTGATAATCATATAATAATCACCCCATCAATTCTTTTTTTTGAGTTTCATAGTCTAATGATTAGCTTCCGAATTAACCTTTTATATCCCAGTTTTACTAGTTAAAGCTTACATAGAGGTCAATTTAGAATTCACTGTCATTTTTCGTTATTATATCATAATAAGTGTTTCCTTCAATATGAGAGAGGTGGGTCCTATTTCATAGGCTACAAATCAAGGAAATTTATTTGGTGTTATCCGTAAAGATTTAAAAACTCCCTTTTTATCTCTTGTTGAATTTCGTTACTGGTTTCTGCGATTTCTCGTTAAAATTCTTCTAATGATTGGAGGAATTTCTCTTCTGAATTATTTATTAAGAAATCTGGAATATTGAAATAGAATTTGCGAGTTTCTAAAATTACATCATTGATGAACTTTTCGCCAAGAAAATCAATTTTTTCATCAAGAATTACATAATGATTGGATAAAAAATCAGATAATTTTCTTGCCCAGTCCAATGCGGTTTTATGAATATAAAACCTGAAGGCTAAATTTATTGCTGTCACATCATTTAATTTTTTTCGGTGAAGTTCATAGGCCGACTTTATTCCTTCTTCACCAACAATTTCATTTGAGTAAACACCTAATAATCCTAAAAATTTCCCATATCCATTAAATTCACCTTGTTTTATTCTTGGGGTGTCAATTAATTCTGAAATTTTTTTCAAATAAATTTTTATTTTTGAAGCTAATTCTTTTGTAATTTCTCTCCCATCAGCTAAAGAACTTCTTTTTTTGGCGAGTGTTGTTTCAACTTTTCTTTGAATAACACTTCCACCAAGAATTATAGCTATGAAAGTAACTGCTCCAGTAAAAATGATTTTAAATGCTTCATGTGACACATATATCCAATCAATACTTTCACAAAACATAAATCCCTCTATTTTAAATTGACTGTTGTCTAGTAAACACAAAATCTTTCAAAGATAAACTTCGTAAAATGGCTTGGATATTGATTATAATTCGGCATTCTCAATTAAGCACCACATTGAAATGGAGACTTTTACTTTATTCTCACGAGACAAAAAGTGAAAACCATGTAATAGTTTGTTCGGTCTAGTTATGTTATTTTTCTCCAATCGAGACTCATTTATTGCATAATTAAGGCTTAAACAACCCAACTTCCACAGGGCTGGCTTTCCGATGGGCAAGTTCTGTATCCTGGTGGGTCTCCCTCAAATACCTTTGCAAAACGGATATCCCGTTATGTCCCATCAATTTAGCCAAAGTGAAGATATCTGTCTCATATCTATCTGTTAGATGAAGCTATCAATCGGCCCATGTGCTTTGTGGGCTTCGAGCAAATCTTCATCAAGCATCTGAATGTATTTTTTGGTCATTTCCAGGCTGGCGTGTCCCATCATGGCTTGAAGCTGGATAAGGTTCATACCGGCTCTTAAAGATAATGTCGCAAAGGTCCGTCTTAAAGCATGGGGTGTTATATGCACACCTGCTCGTTTGCCAACACGAAGCAAAGCAGACCTGAGACCGTTAGGGGATAATCTTTTACCCTGACTGGTTTGGAAAACTGGGCGTTCTTCTCCATGCTTGATTTCTCGTCGGTACGCTAATAGGGCACGCCTGGTCTTTATGCC
>CAYSMC010000030.1:0-14816 GCA_964432115.1 uncultured Pseudomonadales bacterium
AGGATTTTTGGTCTAATCAAGAGCAAGTTTGGCAAAAATCATTGCTATCAAAAAAGCAGGTTGAATCAATTAAAAAATTTAGAAAAGAACATAATTTTACTGACTATTATCAAACATTAAAGAAACAGAAAATTCGGGTTTTATTGGACAGAGAAAAACCCTATCCTGTTTTATTAAAAAATCTTAGTCAACCACCGCCAGTTTTATTTTATAAAGCGCGCCAAAAAATCACTGTAGATTATTGGCAAAGCTTATTTCTAGCAGTGGTTGGCACGCGACGCGTGACTGGTTATGGTCGTTTAATTATCAAAAATTTACTTCGTGATTGTCTTTTAGCTAGTCGAGCTAGATTAGTGTCGGGTTTTATGTATGGAGTTGATGTTGAAGCGATGAAAATTGCTCATCAATTAACTCAGACGATAGGTATTTTAGGTTATGGTTTTGACTATTGTTATCCAAGACATCAACGCAACTTGATGGATAATATGCTTGAGGAGGGAGCAATGTTTCTTAGCGAATATCCACCATTTATCCAACCAAGTGCTAGTAGTTTTGTGCAGAGAAATTGCATCATTGCTGGCCTGGCTCAAGCTGTTATGGTGATTGAAGCCGCTAAAAACAGTGGTAGTTTAATTACCGCTCAGTGCGCTGTTGATGAAGGACGAGCTGTTTTAGCCATACCTGGTCCAATCACTAATCCGTATTCAGTGGCTTGTCATCAGCTGATTAAGGAAGGTGCTTATTTAGTGGCTAGTGTTGAAGATTTTTATACAGCGTTAAACTTAACTAATCAAGAGAAACAGCTGGTTACATCTAAACAAGCGATATTATCCAATCAAGAAGAAAGAATTGTAGATATTTTAAAAAGTCATGGAACAGTTTTATCTTTTGACCAATTAGCTTTTAGCAGTCATTATGATCGGGCTAGATTAGCAGAGTGTTTATTAAAACTACAAATTAAGCAAATTATTAAACAGGAAGGACAAAATTATATCTTAAAAATTTAAGCTCCATTTGCTTTTTTTTCTATAATCCTTTTAAAATGAAGGCTTAGCTTGCATTATTCACTATAATAAAATCAGTTGTGAATGATAAACGAGGATATTTATGAATTTAGTTATTGTTGAGTCGCCAACCAAAGCCAGAAAGCTTAAATCCTATTTAGGGAGCGGTTTTACTGTAGAGGCATCTGTTGGCTATGTTCGAGATTTACCCAAGAAAAATTTGGGTATTGATTTAGAAAATGATTATCAACCACTCTATGAAGTGAGTAGTGATAAAAAGAAAATTGTTAGTAAATTGAGGAAATTGGCTAGGGAAGCTCAAGTTATCTATTTAGCTATGGATCCAGATCGAGAAGGAGAAGCAATTGCTTGGCACATCAAATATTTATTAGAAAATGATCGACAAGTTAAAAAAAGTGATAGTCAAAAACGTAATTTTTTGCGCTCCACTTTTTATGAGATTACTAAACCGGCAGTTCTTAAGGCGATTGAGCAACCCACAACAATTAATGTAGATTTAGTTGATGCTCAGCAAGCCAGAAGAATTTTAGATCGCTTAGTGGGTTATAAAGTTTCCCCAGTGCTTTGGAAAAAAGTGAGACGGGGTTTGTCGGCGGGAAGAGTGCAATCGGTAGCTTTACGGATGATTGTCGAGCGAGAAAGAGAAATTGAAGCTTTTAAAAGCGATGAATATTGGGAATTTGCTGTAGCTTTGACCATTCCAGAACATTTTAAAGAATCAGAACTAGCCCAATGGCAGAAGAAAGAAGCTATTTTCAGTGAAGACCAAGGCATCGAGTTGCCTAAGGAAATTCTAGTTTTATCAGTTGAAAAAGTAGCTGATAAAAAATTAAAAATTGACAATGAAAATGATGCAAAAATTGTTGTTGGAGATTTAAATAAGGCTAAGTACCAAGTTAAAGATCTGAAACAGGTGGAGCGCCGTCGCCAAAGTTTACCGCCCTTTACTACCTCTTTATTGCAACAAGCTGCAGCTAATCGTTTTGGTTTTAGTGCTAAACAAACTATGAGTTTAGCCCAGCGTTTTTATGAAGAGGGTTTGATCACCTATCATCGTACTGATGCCTTTTATTTAGCCAAGAGTGCAGTAGAATCTGCTCGCCAATACATTGCTAAGGAATTTGGTCCTAAGTATCTACCAGAAAAAGCTCGCTACTTTAGTAAAAAGAATAAAAATTCTCAAGAAGCTCACGAAGCTATTCGTGTTACCGATTTAAGTGTGACTCAAGAAAATTTACAAAATGTAGCTAAATTAACTGCCAATCATCTTAAACTTTATGACTTAATTTGGCGCAGATTTTTAGCTTCACAAATGAGTGAAGTTGTTTATGATCAAACAACGATTACCGTTAGTGCTAAAGTTGAGGATAAAAAGAAAGAATATGAGTTAAAAGTAGTTGGCTCAGTGATGAAATTTCCTGGGTGGCGACGCTTATTTAATCAGAAAAGTGATCTAATTTTACCTGAAGTGCAAGTCGATCAGCAGTTGACTTATTTGGCACAAAATCCCATGCAGAAATTCACTCAACCGCCAGCTCGTTATAATGATGCTTCCTTAGTGAAAGAATTGGAAAAGAGGGGTATTGGTCGTCCGAGTACTTATGCTTCAATTATCTCAGTTATTATTCAGAGAGGTTACATCGAGAGAGAGGCACGTAGGTTTTTTGCTACGCCAATTGGAACGACAGTCAGTGATTTTTTGCTGGCACATTTTCAAGTCTTGATGGATTATGATTTTACCGCGACTATTGAGGAAAGTTTAGATAAAATTGCAGAAGGAGAACAAACTTGGACCAAGGTGGTTGATGAATTTTATCAACCTTTGGCTAAACGGATTGAACTAGCCACCAAAGAGGCTGAACGAGTGGCAGTGCCAGTGGAAAAAACCGGAGAAGCCTGTCCTGAATGCGCTAAGTTAGTTAAGGCGGGTGAATTAGATCAAAAAGAAGCCGGCGAAGTGGTGATTCGCTCGGGTCGCTATGGCAAATTTAAAAGTTGCAGTCGTTTCCCTGATTGTAAATATACAGAAAATTTAGTGGAAACTTTGGGCGATCAACTTTGTCCACTTTGTCAAAAAGCTAAGATTATTATCAAAAATACCCGCTGGGGTAAATCTTTTTATGGTTGTGCTGATTATCCAAAGTGCCAATGGGCATCATGGAAAAAGCCAGAACCGGGCCTCAAATTAACTCAAGCTGAGTGGGAGGAAATTCAAGCTAAACGTCAAGCGTGGAAAGCTAAGCGAGCCAAAGGTAAAAGCAAAAAAACAACGGTTAAAAAAAACAAAAGTAAGAAAACAAAAGCGAAAAAAACTAAGCTAGAAAAAAAACCTTCATGAAAGTGATGCTTTTTGGTGGTAGTTTTAATCCACCTCATCTTGGTCATCAGCAAATGGCGAAAGCTGTTCTCAAAGCAGCTTTGGCCGATCAACTGTGGTATTTACCAGTGGGTAAGCATGATTTTGCCAAAGAAGTAGTGTCAGCAGAGCAACGCTTAGAAATGCTAAAGCTAATTTTACCCAAAATCGGAGAAGCTTTTTTTGGCCAAATGCGCATTGAAGATTGTGAAATTCGTTATTTTGAGACCAGTTACACTGCAACAACTCTTGATTATTTAAGCGCTCGTTATCCAGAGCATCAATTTTCTTTTTTAATGGGCAGTGATAATTTAGTCAAATTTCATTTGTGGTATGACCAGTTGGGCAGAAATTATCAATATTTATTAGACCATTATCCAATTTATGTTTATCCTCGAGTTAATTTTCCTCTTAAACCCTTATATAAAAACATGATTCCTTTATTTGATTTACAAGCTGTAGAAGCTTCTTCTACTCAAGTGAGAGAAGCACTGAGCAATGAGGCTAATAAGACGGATTTAAAAAAGTTACTTGATGAGCGAATTATTAATTATATTAGAAAACAGCAGTTATATGCCACAAGCTAAATATCAAATTTATTATCAAAAAATGATTGATGATAATCGATCTTTATTTGATCGTTTTGCCAAAATTCATCGCTTATTCGAAATAGATCAAGAACTTAATGCCAATGATTTTCATCGATTAGGGAGAGAGGTGTTAGATGTAATCCGTGATTATGATCGCCGACTATGTGCAGCTATGGGTCGTGGAGTTTATAGTGTTTATTCAGACAAATTGTCACAAAAATTTTGGGATTTAGTGAGAGTGGATTTTCCTAAGATAGATATGGTTGGAGTCAAGGTCAAAAAAGTAGTTGTTTAATTAGCTGCTTGTGTGTCTTTAATTAGATTTGTGTTATAGTTTTTTTATGAATCAATCGGTGCGTATTATTTTTAATCCTCAAGAAATCAAAGAGATTGTAGCTCAGGCCAGAAAAAAGGGGCAAAAAATTGTCTTAACCCAAGGTTCTTTTGATTTAGTCCATATTGGTCACGCTCGTTATTGTGAAAAAGCCAAGTCTTTTGGTGATTTATTAATTGTCGGAGTGGATAGTGATGAAAAAGTGAGAGCTCGTAAAGGTGAAAATAGACCAATTGTTCCTCAAGATGAAAGAATGGAAATGCTTACTCATTTGCGTAGTGTTGATTATGTAGTTTTAAAGGAACTAGGTGATGCAAAATTTAATTTAATTGAGACCATTAAGCCAGACGTTTTGGTAGCTACTAAAAAAACTTATGATACAATCACTATTCGTCAGCTAGAAACAATTTGTGGCAAGGTTGTAGTATTGGAGCCAATGGCCACCACTAGTACTACTGGTAAAATCCGTCTCATGCAAATGAAAACTGCTAATAGTATTAAAAATAAAATGAGCAGTAAATTAATTAGCACCATCGAAGATGTTTTAGCAGAATTTAAGGATGATTAAAAAATCAATTTTATGAAAAAAACCTTAGCTTTATACATACCAGTTTTACACGAAGGCTATCGCTTATTTATAGAGCAAAATCTAGGTGCTAAACAATTATTTTTATTTGATCAAAAGTTTTTACAGAACTGGCCAGGGTTTACTTATTTAAAAAAAGATATTCGAGCGCTAGATAGTCAACTCATGAAACAAGCTCTAAGACAACTTTTCCCTGGTTTAGAAATAAGTGTTGTCAAGAATCAGCAAGATTGGCTAGCTTTTTTAGCTGGGATTAAAAATAATAAATGGGAGTGGGTCTTAAGCAATGATGATTTAGGTAGATATCTGGCAAAAGAATATTTGATTGAGCAAAAAATAAGTTTTGCTTCGTTTTTCTTGCGTTGGGATCGGTCAGCGGTTGAGCAAGCGCACAATCAGCAAGATAGTAAGACAAGAGTTGAAGAATTTGTAGCAGATCAGATAATTACTCAAGACAGTTTTGAAAAAGAAGTGATGAAAAAAGCTTTTATTCAAGCTAATTATAGTAACGATTGGTGGCGACAAGTAGGAGTGGTGTTTGTTAAAGATGGTCAAGTTTTAATCAGTGCTTATAATCAGCATTTGCCCAGCTCACAAGAGCAATATTTTAGTGGTGATCCGCGCAGTCTTTTTTCTTCTGGAGAGGCGATTGAACTTACTAGCTCTATTCATGCTGAGGCGCTCGCTATCGCTCGCGCCGCCAGCCAAGGCGTAGCCCTGGCTGGAGCAGATTTATTTGTGACTACTTTTCCTTGTCCCATCTGTGCTAAACAAGTGGCTGCTGCTGGCATCAAACGTCTTTATTATACTGAGGGTTATGCGGTGTTAGATGGTTGGCAGGTATTAAAGAGTGCTGGTATTGAGATATGTCAGGTAAAGTTTAAGGAAGAGGAAGAACAAACACTTTTAACTGCAAAAAAGCGGTCAAGTAACCTCAAAAAACGTTATTCTTGAAGCTTTTGATCCAGTGTGATAGATTATACGGATCTAATGTCATCATTACTTGAAAAATCATCATTTTCTGAAAAGTTGTCATTGGCCAGTTTAGAGTTATTAACTCATCCTCGGCAACACAACAAAGGAATAGAAGCGAGTCAGTTAAATTCAAATAAAGAAGAAGATGTTTGCGATTTGGTGTGGCCAAATATTGATCAGGATCGCCGGATTTTTACATCCGTGCTAGATTTGTTAAGCATGGCTAATTATTTCAAAGATGAAGTATTCAAAAAAGATTTTTTACCCATCATTAAACATTTGTTAAATGATACTCAATTGTTTCAATTCTTAGCTGATCCAGAAATCATTTTAACGAAAGCTCATCAACAAAATGGACTCAATTCTGCTGAGCATATTTTTAAGGTTTTAGATGAATTACCCACCGAACATTTGGATAATAAACATAAAGTAATATTAAGAATTTTTGCCATACATCATGATTTGGGTAAAGCTATTTCGGCCGGTCTGAACAAGGAAGAAATTAAACAAGCTTTTAATCATCCAGCTTATCAAAATACCAAAGACGAACAGGGAAATTTAAAAAATTCTTTTCCAGATCATCAGCTCAATTCAGCTTTGCTTTTTTTGAGTCTATATGAGGGTCGAAGCAATCAGTTACACGATCAAAATATAAGAGAAAAAGAGATAAATTTAATTGTTTATTTAATTGCTAATCATCATTCTTTTTATCATTTTATACTCAATCCAGATCACGAACAGTTTAGAGATTGGCAAGAATTTTTACCAGGAAATAGAATTCAGCAAGAACTTCTTTTAGCTTATTTATTTATTTTTAATTATGCAGATGCTAGTGCCACACCAGCTCATAAGAAGTGGTTAAAACCTAATTTGATTTGGATGGAAAATTTATTAACTCATCTAACATCACTACCACCTGATTTGCGCAATCAAATTCAAGACATAATATTAAAAGGAATAGTGGATAATAAACTTGATGTCAAAAGTTAAAGAATTGCCTATTCCAACAGGCGTTTTAACTGATGTTGATGGCACTATATTAGATAGTGATCGGCAATTATCAACAACAAACTTGCAAGCGATTAGGGCTTATCTAATTGAACGTCAGCGAAATTCTGCTTTGCCGCCATTGGCTCTCTGTACTGCTCGTCATCCAGCAGCTTTAGTGAATACCGTTTTGCCTGTTTTCGCTGAATTAGCCCCCGATTCTATACATGTGACTTGTAATGGAGCTATGCTCAATAATGCTCAAGCAGAAGTGATTTGGCAAGAAGCGATAAATCCTTCAATTACTCAAGAAATTTGTCAAGAAATTGAACACTTAGGTGGCAGTTTTGCTTTCGGTAGTGGTGAGGTCTTTTACTGTGGGACTGCTTTTCTTGAAGAAAGATTACAAACTAATGAACCTATAGAATATTTACACCATTCCGTTATTAAGGACCAGCAGGATTGGATTACTAGTTTAATTGTTATCAATCATTTAAATAAGCAAATAGAGACATATATTCAAGGATTAAGAAAAACGCTTGATTTTCATTTGCAAAAGATTATTAGTACTTTTAATCATCAGCCTTACTATAATTTAACTTTAGCAAACATCTCAAAAGCCAAAGGTCTACAAATGTGGGCAGAATATTGTCAGTTAAATTCAAAAAAAGTTGTGATGATTGGTAATGGTGAAAATGATATAGCAGCGATGGAAACTGGCGTTGGAGTGGCGGTGGCCAATGCTAAGCCAGCGGTAAAAGAAGTTGCTCAGTTAGTTTTAGAACAATCAAATGATGAGGATGCAGTAGCTTGGTTTTTAAAAGAAATATTGGAAATGACAACTAAATCTTAGTTTTATCTCTACCAATTTTAACTCTCACTGGAACAAAATTAGGACTGTCTATATCTGGTTCAATTAGTTGAATGTGTAAGTGATTAACGGTGCCAGCACTATAATCAGTGTCGCCAAAGCGCATGGCTAGGCCACCACCTTTAATTTGATAACTCTCTTCAATTTCGGCAATTAATTCGAATAATTCTTGACCAGCAGCGGGAGACAAATCGTTTAAATTAACAGCATGTACTTTGTAAATTAATAAAAAGTGATGTTTAGTATGTTGATATGGCCATTGATTGGTGGTTACTATCCAAAATTTTCCTTCTTTAAGAATTGGTTGTTGATGATATTTGCAGAGATTTTCACGACAGAAAGGACAATGTTTAGCTTCGGCGATATTTGTCATTACCAATTTTTGCTCTTTTTCTCGGGCGTTGGCTAAATTAATAAATCTGGTTTTTTGTTTTTTTGCCATTTTAGACTGCCACAGGAATATTCCAAATTCCTGGATGAGGTTGATAATTTTCCAAAGTAAAATCTTCTTTGCGAAAAGCAAACAAATCTTTAACTTGAGGGTTTAATTTCATTTGAGGTAGTGGTTTTATTTTACGATCAAGCATTGTTTTAACAGTTTCAATTTGGTCGACATAAATATGAGCATCGGAAAAACTATGGACAAATTCATAAGCTTCTAGATCAAGTACTTGAGCAATCATCATGGTTAAAGCGGCATACTGCACCATATTGGCTGGTACGCCAATTGGTACATCGGCGCTACGCTGGAACATATGCAACGTGAGTTTATTATCAATAATTCTGAGGTGAATCCAGCCATGACAGGGACAGACCACTACTTTTTGCGTGCGACCCTTGATGCGCATGGTGTATTGAGGTACCCAAGGACTGATAAAATGAGTGCGCAAGTGAGGTTTTTCGCGCATTTGTTGCAAAATATTGGCAAATTGATTGTAGTTTTCTCCTTCGGCAGTGGGGAAATCATGAAAAGCTGCTCCGTAGGAACCCGGACCCAAATCGCCGGTCTTCAGTCCTCTTTTTTTGGCCTTAGCTTCAGTACCCCAAGCTTTCCACCAAAAACAACCATAATTTTCCAGTTCTTCAATGGTTCTAGCACCATTAATAAAAGCGATGATTTCAGCAATTGCCTGTTGCCAGATTTTGTCGCTCAATTTGCGCTCGGTAATAGCAGGAAAACCCTCAGCCAACTTATAATGCAGAGGTTTTGGCCCAATAATAGTCAGAGCATCAACTCCTTGGGGAGTGTTGACTCTTTGTCCATGATCAAGAATTTCTGCTAATAATTGTTGATATTGAGAGCGTTGTTTTTCCATAGTTTCTAATATATCATAAAGCGGAATTGAAAGAAATTTATGAAAGTGATTGCTCTCAAAACACCCATGATCGAAATTGGCCAGGAACTGCGACCAATTATTAAGCAAAGTATTAAAGAGAATTTTCCGGATGGTTTACCAGAGCGCTCCGTGGTAGTAGTAACTTCCAAAATTATTGCTTATGAACAAGGACGCTTGGTACCAACCTTGGCGGCCCAAGAGGGCAGAGAAGTTAGTCGAGAGGAGGAACGGGCACGTAAGCATCAGTTGGTTCGCCAGGAGGCTGATTATTATCTAGAGCCACATAGTTCTAAATATGATTTGATGCTGACTATTACCGAAGCAACTTTAATGATCAATGCTGGCATTGATGAGTCTAATGCCAATGAAAATTATGTTTTGTGGCCAAAGAATTTGTATGGCGAAGCAGAAAAAATTTGGCGAAATCTTCGAGAAGATTTTGCGGTTAAAGAAGTGGGAGTAATTATTCCTGATAGTCGGTCAGTACCACTACGGTGGGGAGTGGTAGGGATGTTACTGGCTAGTTGTGGTTTTCAACCACTTAATAATCGAGTTGGTGATGAAGATTTATTTGGTAGAGAAATTAAAATGGTGCAAGTGAATGTGGCCGAAGCGCTGGCGACAGCCGCCGTATTTGAAATGGGTGAGGTAGAAGAGCAAACACCCCTAGCTGTTGTGACCGACAGTAAAATGATCGAATTTATGGATCGGCCACTCAATGATCAAGAATTGGCAGAATTAAAAATTGAGGCTGAAGATGACATGTATGGTCCGTTATTAACTAATGTTGATTGGCAAAAAGGTAAGAGAGATGAAAGAAAATAATAAACCCAATATTAAAGACACTTTGATTGTTGCTACCAGCAAGGATGGCTATATTAGTCCGGCTGATGGAGTTAAATTACCCTCAACCAAGTGGACTAGTAAAGAAGATTATCAGTTTTTTACGGAAAAAACTCAAGAAATTGGCGTAATGATCATGGGTCGAGCTACCTATGATACGATTGACCGACCTTTGCCAAGACGCTTAATTGTAGTTTTGACTCGTGACAGTGAGAAACAGGCTGAGGCAGCCAGACAAAAATTGAAGATGGATTATTTACCCAATAATTTACGCTTTACCAGTAAGTCACCTCGTGAGGTTTTGCAGTCTTTGGCCACTGAAGGCTATCAGCAGGTAGCTCTTTGTGGAGGGGCGAGCTTATATCAGTTGTTTACTGAGCAAGATTTGGTTGACGAGATGTTTATTACTATTGAGCCGATTGAGTTTGGTGATGGCATAAAATTGTTTGAAAACAATAAAATATATGGCAATTTTCAATTAATCAAAGAAACTTCGTTAAATGAGCAGGGCACTATCCTGCAGCACTGGGTGAGAAAAACGGACGAAGTGGAAGTGACCGATTAATGATTAGGGTTTTTCTAAAATCTCATTGATTTCCTCAATGCTTAAATCAGGAAATTGTTTTTGCATTAGCTTGGTTTGCATTGATTCAGGATTAGCTTTAATATTAATGGCAAAATCATTTGCCTCTTTATACAATTGTCTTCTAGCCACTTCCTGAGCTTGTTCTTTTTTATTCATAATAGCTTTATTGTAATGTTTTACTTGCTTTTTGCCAAGTTTTTTAATAAAAACTTCGACCATGTCCCGGTAAAGCTAAAGAATATGCACCGTCTTTTTTAAGTTGTTTAAGCTTGGCCAAACTATTCAACAAATCTTGATGATTGCTATAAGCAAAATCAGTACGGCCGACCCCATCGGCAAACAAAGTGTCACCAGTAAATAAATAAGTTTCATCACTATCTTGTTTTTCACTTAATAAGGCAATACAGCCTGGTGTATGTCCAGGGGTGTGGATGACCTTAAGAGTTTCCTTCCCCAATTTAATGATTTGACCATCACTCAGGGCTTGATTGGCCTTGGGAACTGGGTCGATTTCTCTACCAAGCCAATGGTGAGCGCTTGCTTGTGCTTGTTCTATTAAAAAATTATCAGCGTTATGTAACATGATTGGTAATTTGGGCCAAGATGTAGCTAAACTCAATAAGCCCAAACAATGATCGAAGTGACCATGAGTTAAAATGACTGCTTTTAAATTTAAGTTTTGTCGACTTAATTCTTCATTGAGAAAATCGCCATCATCGGCGGGATCAATAATTAATGCTTCCTGACCGTCATCTAGTAAATAACAATTAGTTTGTAGATCGCCGAGCACAAAAGTCTGTAAATTCATCACTTTAGTCTAGCTTATTTGTCAAAAATTTGTTAGCATTGTCGCAGAATTGACTGAAAATAGTACTGAAAAATACTAAAAAGATTATGAAAGTTAAAATCAAGCGTTTTGATAAAAGTTTAGCATTGCCAGTTTATAAAACAGCCGGCGCAGCTGCCCTAGATTTGGCCAGTCGGGAAGAAATGACTATCCCAGCAGGTCAAATTGTTTATTTGCCCTTAAACATTGCGCTGCAAGTACCAGAGGACAGCTTTGTGCTGATGGCGGCACGAAGTTCTTTACATAAAAGAGGTCTGATGCTAGTTAATGGCATTGGTATTGGTGATAGTGATTACTGTGGTGATGATGATGAGTATCGAGCTGCAGTTTATAATTTTACAAAAGAAACGGTGGTGGTCGAAAAAGGTGAGCGAGTTGTACAAGTGATAGTGCTTAGAAGAGAAAAGGTGGAATGGGAGGAGTTTGCTGGTTTTTCCAAGAAAAAAAATCGTGGTGGTTATGGTAGTACTGGTAAAAAATAAATTGGGCAATAGTTGTTCTCTTGTTTAGGTATAATAAAAATTTAGGAATCATTTATGAAATCGAAGGCAAAAACTGGTTTATTAATTACCCTAGAGGGTGGTGAGGGCGGTGGTAAAACTACCCAAATTGTGCGTTTAAAACATCACTTGGTCAAAGCAGGAAAAGATGTAGTAATTTTGCGTGAACCAGGAGGTACGGTTATTAGTGAACAAATTCGTGAGGTAGTGTTATCTAGTAGAAATGCAGGTATTGCTTTTACTACTGAGGTTTTGTTATTTCAAGCTGCTCGCTCACAAATTTATCGAGAAATTGTTCTACCCTCATTACGTGCCGGAAAAGTAGTGGTTATGGATCGCTCACGCGATAGTAGCGTGGTTTATCAGGGGGTAGTTAGGGGTTTTGGTACAGATTTAATTGAACAATTCAATGATATTTCAACAAAAAAAACTTACCCAGATATTACTTTTTTACTTGATGTTCCAGTCAGTATTGGTCTTAAAAGAAGAAATGGAACAAATGCTATCAACCGGCTTGACATGGAAGCTAAGGATTTTCATGAGAAAGTGCGTCAAGCTTATTTGAGTTTAGCTAAACAAGATCAAAAAGAACATGGTAAAAAAGCTCGTTGGGTTATAATTGATGCTCGTCCCAGCATTGATCAAGTAGAGAAACAAATTTGGCAAATAGTTAAAGATTTTTTGGCCAAAAAAGAATTAAGTTCTTGGGAAGATAAATTAGACGATGTGGATTTAGAATATTGAAAATAAGTTATGCAAAAATTACCAAAGGCTGTCCGACAGCTCATAGATAAATTTGAAGCTTTGCCAGGTATTGGTCCAAAATCTGCTCAGCGTTTGGTTTTTTATTTATTACACACTTCAGAGACTCACTTGACAGATTTTGCGGACAAATTGTTGGCATTAAAAAAGGAAACAGTGATGTGCAAAACTTGTCACAATGTGGCAGAACAAAACCCTTGCGATATTTGCCAAGATAGGCAGCGTGATCAAGAACTATTGTGTGTCGTCGAACAACCTCTCGATTTGTTGGCCATTGAGCGTTCTGGTAAATATTTAGGTAACTATCATGTTTTGCATGGATCGATTGCTCCACTCAATAATATTGGCCCCGATCAACTTTATTTGAGGGATATTGCTTCGCGTCTGAAAGATTCCTCTGGTAGACTACAAGTTAAAGAATTAATTTTGGCCACTAATCCAACCATGGAGGGTGAGGCCACCGCTTTATATATTGCAGAATTATTAAAAAATGATCAGTTTTTTTCGCAAAAAATCGACAATGGAGAATTAATTATTACTAGAATTGGTCATGGATTACCGATTGGTGCAGACATTGAGTATGCAGACGGAGTGACTTTAGCTAGAGCGCTTGAGGGTAGAAGAAGTTTATAAATTTAATATTTTAAGTAATCGCTGGCTGCCCAATAGATATCTCCACTTATTTCATCTTTAAGTTGATACCACAGGTAACCATCTTGGTTAGCAGTTTTTCCTGTAAAAATAAAAGATTCTCCATCCCACGCCGAAGCTAAAATTTCAGCATTTTTACCAGGTTCTTGGCGTAGCAACAAACCATCTCCACCAGTCCCATAAACTAGCACTTTTTTATTAACTGCAGATTCGACTATAAACTCGGAATCTGAGTTTGGTGGTGATTGATAGATGTTTTCGTCATTGGTTTGAGCACTAGCCACTGAAAATTCATCTTTATCAACTTGATTTTTAATGATTCCCTCTACGCCCTTAATTCCAGTGAAAGCTATTCCCATAATTAAAATAAGTTTAAGCCATTTTTTTTGCGTGTATTCTTTAAATTCTGGATTAACCTGGGGTTTTTCAATTGGCATAGCATTATTAAATAATAATATTAGTACATTGGTTCATCTTTTAATACGACAAGCCATCTTGTGGCATTGGGACCACTACTATCACCAATAGCAACATAGCCAATAATTTTATCACTGTCTGTGTCTTCTGATTCAACAAGAACCCAAGTGTAACCGTCTTTTTCTCCAGCTAATTCAACAACTTTAAAGATTGTTCCTTCTGGAACAGTAGTTACCAACTCTGAATCGGTACCGACTTCAGATCTAACATTTAAACCTATGCCACCAGTTTCAACTACTTGGACCCTCG
Organism: uncultured Pseudomonadales bacterium; assembly: GCA_964432115.1. GTDB lineage: Bacteria > Patescibacteriota > Microgenomatia > UBA1400 > PJMF01 > JAAZKO01. Next base: position 13,977 of record CAYSMC010000030.1, read on the forward strand.
AACCGGGCAGAATTCTTTGATCTGTGGCAGGTACTTCAAAAGTTTCATGATCAAGAATTGTGTCTGCTTGATCTCCGATTAGATCTTCTTGATTGTCTTGAGTTTTACCTTCCAAATAAGTTTGATAACCCGCTTGAACCATTGGACTATCATCTCCCAAAGTTTCTATCCTTCTTTGATCTTTAGCAGTCAAGCTTTGACAGGAAGCCAAAGTAATACCAACTAAAGCGGCATAAAAAAATTTTTTGACTTTGTTTAATTTTTGTAGTGGATTTGCTTTTCGTTCTTTTTGTATAGCTTGATTTGATTGTTCTATTTCCGAATTGATATATTTTGTCATGCTTATTATTATAGCAAAACTTGTTTATTAATACTATTTTTGCTATATTGAAGTGTAGATGGTTCAACATCTGAATTTGTCTAACCGACCACTTTGTTTTATGCAGAGTTGCCGGTTTTTTTGACCATTTGTTTAAAAAAAATTCTAAGAAAGATTAACATCATTAACAGAGTATTAAGTTGAAGCCTTAGCGCTAAAGGAGAAATTCATGAAAGTGATTATTCAAGCCAAAAGTTTAAAATTAACCAGAGCTCTACGGGAATTTATTGAGCGCCATAGTCAAAAATTGGGCAAACTTGGTCAAAAAGTGACTGCTGTTCGCGTTTATTTAGAACAAAGCACCAAAAAAAGTAGTAAAAGTAAAAATGTGTTGGTGAAGTACAAAATTGAAGTTCCTGGTCAAGATTTATGGATTGAAATAGCGGGTTATGATTTTTATGATGCTATTGTTGACGCGGTGGATGCTGCCACTCGCAAATTAAGAAAAAATAAAGAGAAAC
>CAYSMC010000031.1:0-2233 GCA_964432115.1 uncultured Pseudomonadales bacterium
GATGTTTAGAAAAAAGAAATTCTTTTGTTCTCAAAAACTAAATAAACCCGTTGAGATAACGGGATATGAAGCGTTTAGATTTTTCGACCAATATCTAAACGGACTAGAGCCTATTTTTGCTAAAAGCTTTTTTAGTGAATATGCAGGTAATATTGATTACTCTGCTTATACCTTGCCCGAGGATTCCATTGATTTGAACATGTGTAGTTAAAGAAATGATAAAAGAAAAATATATTCTTAAATTTCAAAGATTATACAAAAAAGTGTATAAAAAAGATTTAAGCCGTGATGAGACTTACTCACAATGTATGGATATGATAATACTGGGGCAGATAATATACAGCCCCTTTACCAAAGATGAGCTGAAAGCTCTTGAACAATTAAAAAAATATTGATAATATTTAAGTGCTAAACCAACATAATCAATAAATCAGAGGATTTTATTATTTTTGTCCCCAAAAAGGGGCGGTTTCTGTCCGACAAAAATGTCTTCTGATATTTATGTTGGTTTAGCCAGAACCGTCCCTTTTTGTTTTTAATTTACTTAATTTACTATGACAAATAACACAAAAACAACTAAATATTTTGCTTATGTTCGCAAGTCCACCGAGGGCGAAGAACGACAAGCATTATCAATTTCCAGTCAAATGGATAAAGTCCGAGAGTTTTTCGGCAGTCTTGATATTATAGAAGTTTTGGAAGAAAGACACTCGGCTTTTAAGCCATATAACCGTCCTGTGTTTGAAGATATGATTAAAAGGATAAGAAAGGGCGAAGCCTCGGGAATAATAGCGTGGCACCCCGATAGACTTTCTAGAAATGAGATTGACGCTAGCACTATAACCTACCTTGTGCGAACTGGAATTATAGCCGATCTGAAATTCGGCTCATATAATTTTGATAATAGCCCCGAGGGTATAATGATGTTGCAAATGTCATTATCTCAATCCCAATACTTTTCTTCTAAACTAGGAAAAGATGTTCGGCGAGGACTGGAAAAGAAGTTTGAAATGGGCTGGCACCCGAATATGTGTCCGAACGGTTATGTAAATATTAGAAACGGAGGATTAAGCACGATTGAGGTTGATAAAGAGAGATTTAAAATTATTCGCAAAGCTTTTAATTTAATGCTTACGGGCAATTATTCTGTTCCCGATGTTTTAGATAAACTTAATAATGAATGGTATTTTAAACCTAAAATAAAAATAAAAAACAAAAGCGGAAAGCTATCAAGAAGCTCTCTATATAGAATATTTACCAATATATTTTATGCAGGCATTATTGAATACAACGGATTGCAAAAGAAAGGAAAACATAAGGCTATGATAAGTTTAGAAGAATATGACAGAATACAACAATTACTCGGCAGAAACGGAAAACCGAGAAAAAGAGTCCATGACTTTGCCTATTCGGGAATAATCAGATGTGCCGAGTGCGGTTGTTTGGTTTGTGCTGATAAAAAAACTAAGAAACTAAAAAACGGCAAGCAAGCTGAATATACATATTACCGTTGCACACATAAAAAGCCATCTCATAAATGCTTACAGCCCGCTATTGAAGTAAAAGGACTGGAAGAACAGATTGATAATAAATTGGCAAAGTTTGAATTTCAATCCGACTTTAAAAAATTGTTTTTTAGTATAGCCGAAGAAATGAAAAAAGAAAGCCCTAATGATAATAAAACGATTATAAAAAATTTAAAAAAAAGAACGGAAGAAATAAAACTGGAAAAAATAAATCTAACAAAAATGACATGCCGAGGTTTAATCTCGGATGAAGAATATATCAAGCAAAAAAATGATTATGAAACTGAATTGGTAAAAACGGAGCAGAAAATACAAGAATACAAGAAACAAAATAACCGAGTTGAGAAATTAATTGAGAATGTAAAATTTGCCGATAGAGCAAGAGCAAAATTCATAGCGGGAACAAATAACATTAAAAAAGACATACTTTTACGGATAGGCTCGAACCAAAAATTAAAAGACAAAAAACTGCTTATACAAGCCAATAATTGGCTTATACCCATAGAAAAAGACATAAAACCGATTGAACAGAAATATCTCACGCTCGAACTAAACAAAAAGCCTGTAAATAAAGCAAAAAACGAGGCTTTAACCTCGCTTCGTTGCGAACTGCGGAGAGTAAGGGATTCGAACCCTTGATACCTTGCGGTATACACGCTTTCCAAGCGTGCGCACTAGACCACTATGCGAACTCTCCTTAAAAGCGG
>CAYSMC010000032.1:0-8122 GCA_964432115.1 uncultured Pseudomonadales bacterium
AGAATTAAGATTTAGATTTTTTAATAAATTAGTTTTAATTAATTTAAAAGCACAATCAATATCTTTAACATGAAGACGAAATAAAAGATCGATATATAACTTAAATAAACGCGTGTTGATGGTTCTAGACAAACCCTCAGCTCGTTTGCGTCGATAACCAATAATCGCTTGAAAATTGTTAGTATAGGGTAAAAATTGGGCTAATTCTTTTAAATCAAATTGTAAATCGCCATCAGTAAAAAACAGCCATTCTTGTGTGGCTTCTTTGATACCTGTTTTTAAAACCTCACCATAACCTAAATTTTTTTGGTGAGAAACTAGTCGCCAGGCACTTTTACCTTTAATTAAACTTTCCGCCACTTGCTGACTATTATCGGTGCTACCATCATTAATAATGATCAATTCATAGTTTTTAGCTAATTGTGGAATAATTTTGCTTGCTGAATCAATTAAAAGTGGGATATTTTTTTCTTCGTTGTAAACTGGAAAAAAAACAGTCAGTGACTCGAGAGCTTTAACTTTTGACACAATATCCATAATAGACGATAATAAGCTCATGTCAATCTCTGCAGTTTTGGTAATAAAAAACGAAGAAAAGAACTTAGCACTGGCACTTAAATCTCTCAATTTTGTTGACGAAATTGTCGTTTTTGATATGCAAAGTAGTGATCAAAGCAAAGCCATTGCTAGAAAATTTACCGATCAAGTTTTTTCCACCCCCAAAGATTTTGGTTATGCTGATCCCGCTCGCAATCTGGCCTTAAGTAAAGCTAGTGGCGATTGGATTTTAGTTTTAGATGCCGATGAGGAAATTCCTCAAAGTCTCGCTCAGAAAATTCAAGATTTGCTAAAAACAAAAGATACTGATGTTTATTTTTTGCCTAGAAAAAATTTAATTTTTCAAAAAGCGCTTAAACACAGTGGTTGGTGGCCAGATTATCAAGCTCGTTTGTTTAAAAAAGGAATGGTGCAATGGCAAGTAGGCGTACATCGTCAGCCAGATATTAAAGGTCGAGCCGAGTATTTAACGGCCAAAGAAGATTGGGCAATTATTCATCATAACTACAATGATGTTGAAGACTTTGTCAGACGTAGTCAAAAATATACTTCTCTTCAAGCTCAGGAACGAAAAGCTCATAAAACGATTGACACTCAAGATTTGTTAGAAGCATTTAATGCTGAATTTTTGCGACGCTTTTTTCAAAAAAAAGCTCATCAAGATGGAATGCATGGTTTAGCATTAAGCCTGTTGCAAAGCAATTATGAATTGTTAATTAAATTGAAACAATGGCAAGCTCAGGGCTTTCCTGAAGAACAATTAAATAGTCAAGAATTGATTAAAATGCTTAAAGCCCAACGAGCAGACTTTAATTATTGGTTAAGCGATTTAGAAATTAATGAAGCTGGTTTTTGGCGTAAGATTTATTTAAAACTGAAAAGAAAATTTAAAATCTAGAAACATGAAAAATCACATTAGTATTATTATTGTTAATTACAATACTCCGCAAGAAACCAAAGACTGTTTACGATCTTTAGATGATTTGGAAGTGTGGGGCTTTGATTATCAAATTATTGTAGTGGACAATGGTTCCAAAGAGCCATTAAAGCTAAGCACTAATTTTTTGCGTCACCACTCGCATATTGAACTAATTACTAGCGCTAGTAATTTGGGTTTTACCGGTGGTAATAATTTGGGTATCAAACATGCGGCTAATCACTATGATAGTGATTATTTTTTATTGCTCAATAGCGACACGGTAGTCACCAAAGATTTTCTCAAAGAAATGTATTTGATGGCCAAAAATGATCCCAAAATTGGTTTAATGTCTCCTAAAATTTATTTTTATAAGGGTTATGAGTATCATGCAGCCAGTTATTCGCCTGAACAACTGGGTAAAGTCATTTGGTATGCTGGAGGTAAAGTAGATTGGTTAAATTTAATTAGTTTTCATCTAGGAGTAGATGAAGTTGATCGCGGTCATTTTGATGAACCTCACCAAACAGATTTTGCTACAGGTTGTTGCATGTTGATTAGCAGAGAAGTGGTGGAAAGAATTGGTACGCTCGACAATCGTTTTTTCTTGTACAGCGAAGATGTTGATTATAGTTTGCGCGTTAAACGAGCGGGTTTAAAAGTCTATTATTGTCCGAATGCTTCAATTTATCACAAAATTGCTAGTTCGACTGGCGGTGTTGGTTCTCAATTACAACAATATTATCAAACTCGCAACCGTTTATTATTAAGTTTAAAACATGGTTGGAAACGTCGTCGATTAACGGCGATTCATTTAGCCTTGCGCTTATTAACCAAAGGTTCAGCTAGTGAGCGGAAAGCGGTTCTAGATTTATTAAAAAGTAAATTAGGTAAACAACACTATGTCTAGAGCTAAAATTACAGCCGTCATTATTGCTAAAAATGAAGAAAAGATGTTAGCAGCTTGTTTAGAGACTTTAACCTGGTGTGATGAACTATTGTTAATTGATGGTGCTTCTAGCGATCAGACTGTGGCCGTTGCAGAAAAATATGGAGTTCGAGTGATTGGTTTTGATCACCCCTCATTTGCTAAAAAGCGAGAAAAAGCTTTAGAAAGCATCAACACTGATTACTTATTTTATGTTGACGCCGATGAACGAGTAACTCCAGCTCTAGCCAAAGAGATTTTAGTACACTTGGAAAACCAAGATTGTCAGGTAATGAAAATTAATCGAGACAATATTTGTTATGGTCGTCAATTTAATTATGGAAATTGGCAAAATGATCAAGTAGTGCGGGTATTTCAGCGAGAGAGTTTAAAGGGTTGGCAAGGCGAAATTCATGAAAGTCCAGTTTATTCTGGTCACTTATGTCAACTCAGTCATTCATTAATTCATTTAACCCATCGCTCTACTAAAGAAAATTTATTAAAAACTGCTAATTGGACAATTAAAGAAGCTAATTTATTAGCAGCCGATCAAAAAAGTAAAAAAGTTAAATTTTTGACCATCGTGCGCAAGGGTTTTGGAGAATTTTATCATCGAGCTTTTAGACATCGAGGTTATCGAGACGGAATGGCTGGCTTAATTGAGGCTTTAATGCAAGGAATCAATCGGATGTTGGTTTATATTCAACTTTGGGAACTACAAGAAAAACCCAGTTTAGAAGATCGCTACCGTAAAGAAGAAATGGCAATTAAAAAACTGTGGAAAACAGAGGGTAGCAATTTAAAACTATAAAATGACAATTGTTTTTTATTCTCCTTACTTTCCCAAACATTTTGGTGGAGGAGAAAAATATCTATTAGATTGTATTACTGCCCTACTCGAGCGGGGTAGAGATGAGGTGTTTTTAGCGCTGCCCACTCGAGATTTTTTAACTCAAGAACAAATTGCGATTATTCGGCAAAATTATCAAAAATTTTGTGATTATGATTTAAGTAAATTAAAAATTATTGCTTCACCGCTTGGTACTGATGCTGGTTTTTGGCAGAAGTTATTGTGGACAAAAAAATTTGACGTACTCTATCATTTGACCGATGGTTCATTGTTTTTTTCTTTAGCTAAAAAAAATATTTTGCACATTCAAGTGCCCCTAGCTTTAAAGAAAAATTCATTTGTCGAAAAACTAAAACTAAAAAATTATCAAATTAAAAATAGCAATTCTCATTTCACCAAAAACTATGTAGAAAAGCAGTGGCCAGTCAAAATTGACTACGTTCATCAACCACTAGTCAATCTTAATGAATTGCCTGTACAGAAAAATCCCTTGGCTTTTAAAGAAAAAATTATTTTAAATGTTGGTCGCTTTTTTCGCCAATTACACAGCAAAAGACAAGATATTTTAATCGATTTATTTGCTCGTTTAATTAAAGCTGAACCCAAGCTGTTAGTGGGTTGGCAACTGCATCTAGTTGGTACAGTTGAAGATGAAGCCTATTTCCAAGAAATAAAACAATTGAGCAAAAATTTACCAATTAAAATTCATCAACAACTGAATCGAGGTGAATTAATCAAGCTTTTCCAAAAAGCTAGCATTTATTGGCAGGCCACCGGTTACGGTTTGGATGAAAATAAGCACCCAAGTGCTGTGGAGCATTTTGGTATTGCTCCCATTGAAGCGATGGCCGCTTATTGTGTGCCACTTTTAATCGCCAAAGGTGGTCACAAAGAAATATTAGGTACAGAATTAGCTGATTATTTGTGGGAAAGTGATGAAGATTGCTTAAATAAAACTATCAATTTGATTAAAGATGAACAAGAGCGCAGTAAAGTGGCTCATCAAATGAGGGTGCGGGCTGAAGATTTTAATGCGCAACGCTTTAACCAACTATTATATAAAATGATTGATGCTTAATGGGTAATTTTTAAAATGCTTAATCAAGATAACAGACCAGCAGTCAGCGTTCTAATCCCTAGTTATATGGGGCAAGCGCTGTTAGCTAAGCACCTCAATAAAGTTTTGGCGATCATGCGCGCCGGTGATCAATTACTAATTATTGATGATGCTAGTCCTGATCATCATGCCACTAAAAAATTTTTAGAAAAAAAATTTGAATTAAATTTAAAAGTACAAGAACAATTGTCCGCCAATATTTATCAAGGAAAATGGCAGGGCATTGAAATAATTTTTGCTATCAATCAAAAAAATTTACGTTTTGGAGCGACTGTTAATATTGGTTTCCAATTAGCTAAACACTCTTTAGTTTTGTTGTTAAACAACGATGTGGCTCCCAATCCTGATATTTTAGAACATTTAATCCCCCATTTTGCTAATAAAAAATTGTTTGCTGTGACTTGTTTAGAAAAAAATGGAGAACAACAAGCGACTTGGGCGGGTAAAAATAAACTCTGGTTTGAGCAGGGCATTTTTCAACACAGTAAAGCTGATAATTTTGCCAGTGGCCCAACGGCTTGGGCGAGTGGTGGCAGTAGTTTAATCGATCGAAATAAATTTTTAGAGATCGGCGGTTTTGATGAACGTTTCAAACCTGCTTATTGGGAAGATATTGATTTGTCATTTCAAGCCAAAAAACGAGGTTGGCAGGTTTATTTTGAAGCCAAGGCTATTGTTGAACATTATCACGAAAGCACTAATCAAGACGTTTTTGGTCAAAGTAAGATTGATCAAATTAGTTGGCAAAATGGCAAAAAATTTAGCAAAAAAAATGCTGATTTTTGGCAAAAACTGGCTTATTGTCTCTGGCGACCCTATTGGTTTATCAAAGAATTACAACAGCCTTGGTCAAAAAAAAATCTAAAACATTATTTATGGCTTTTGGCTATTTTATTATTGGCCGTAGCTTTGCGTTTTTATCGGTTGGGGAGAGTGCCAGCTGGCATGGCGGTCGATGAAGTGGCCATTGGCTATAACGGTTTTGCCATTTGGCAAACTCGGCGCGATGAATGGTTAGAGTTTTTACCCATTTCTTTTCGCTCTTACGGAGATTATAAAGCTCCCTTAGCCATCTATTTAAATGCCATTAGCACTGCCCTGTTTGGTTTAAATTTGTGGGCGGTACGTCTCCCCTTTGCTGTCTTTAGTATTTTTGCGATTGGGGGTTTTTATCTTTTGGTCAAAGAATTGCTTGGGCAAAGTAAAATGGATAAAAATTTGGCTTTGTGGGCAACTTTCTTTTTAGCGCTTTCTCCTTGGTACTTACATTACAGTCGTTTAGGTTTTGAAGCAGGTATTGCTTTGGGTTTATTAATTTGGGCTCTGTATTTTTTTTATCGTTACTTTCGCCAACAACAATTTTGGCAAATTATTCTGTCGGCCGTTTTAGCTTGTTTAACTCTATATACTTACCACAGCAGTAAAATTACTACTCCATTACTGTTTGGACTAATTTTTCTCCTGCGACGGCAAAAAAAGCAAGTTAAGTGGTGGCAATTGCTTGCTACAATTATTTTAAGTCTTTTTTTATTAAGCCCTCTGGCCTACGACGCTGTTTATGGAGAGGGTTTGACTAGAGCTGGTTCTAGCACATTATTAGCTGAAATGGCTATAAAAGATAAGCTAAAAATTTTAGGCAGCAATGCCCTATCTTATTTTTCTTGGGATTTTTTAGCTAAAGGTCAAGTCATGGGTCAACTGCGTCATGGTGATGGTCAGTTTGGTGTTTTGAGTTATCCAGCGCTGGCACTAATTATTGGCTATATCTTAAGTTTGTTTTCTAAAAAAATTCCTTTTAATAAACGTAGCCAAAAAATTTTAGTTTTGATTTTAGTGTGGTTGCTGGTTGGTTATTTACCAGCCATTATTGGTGATCAACCCTATCATAGTAATCGGGCATTATTAGCATTGCCAGCCTGGATTTTATTAGAATTACTGGCTTTTGAACGATTAAGTCTTTTTTTTAAAGATCATCGGTGGGGTTTAAAGTATCCAGTGATTATTGCTTATCTACTGTTTGTTGTCATTTATCAGCGTCACTATTATTCGAGTTATCGTCAAGCTAGCAGTGAGGCTTTCAACGAAGGTTATCTAGAGACAATTGCTTATCTCAACAGCTTAGACAAAAATCAGGTCGAAAAAATCTTGTTTACTAATGATTATCAACACGCCTATATTTATGTTTTATTTGCCAATCAAGTCAGCCCAATTGCCTATCATGGAGGGATTTTGGTTAACTATGAATTTAGTGATAAGATTGATTTTCAAGATTTGAATCGAGAAAAAACCATTGTGGTTGCCAGCCAAGACGACGAGATGATGCATTATCAGCCAGATCACATTATTTATGGCAGTGATGGTTCGAAGCGCTTTCGCATTTATCTGCCTAAAGAATAGTTTTATCACTTATAATAAAAAGACTTATGCATATTGAAGAAAAATTGAGAACAGCGCTTGCTGGTAGTTTACCAGAGTCATTAAGCAAACACATTAAACCTCAGGATATTTTACTGGAAAAACCAAAGTCGAGCGATTTTGGCGATTTAAGCACTAATGTGGCAATGTTACACTACGATTTAGTAGCTGATGATTTTTCAAGTCCCCAAGATTTAGCCAAAGGTACTGCTGCTACATTTAATCAACAAAATAACGATGTCAAAGCAAGCGTTGCCGCTCCTGGTTTTATTAATCTTCGTTTTAAAGACGAAATTTTTTGGCAAATTTTTGCTGATTTAGCCAAGACTAAAACAGAATTATTACCCAAAAAAACTCAATCGCAAAAAGTGATTGTGGAATATTCTTCACCCAACATTGCTAAACCTTTTAGCATTGGTCATTTGCGCTCAACGATTATTGGTGATGCGGTAGCTAATCTTTATCAAGCTGTCGGTTATCAGGTGTTTCGTGATAATCACCTAGGTGATTGGGGGACTCAATTTGGTAAACAAATTGTGGCAATCAAAAAGTGGGGAGATGAAACAGTTATTTCTCAAAGTGAAAATCCAGTCGCAGAGTTGGTCAAACTATATGTCAAATTTCATCAAGAAGCCGATCTAGATGACAGTTTAAATGATGAAGCCAGATTATGGTTTAAAAAATTGGAAGACGGTGATAATGAGGCCCGACGTTTGTGGCAAAAATGCATTGATTGGTCGCTAATTGAATTTAGTAAAATTTATCAACGTTTGGGCGTTAGTTTCACTGAGAATGATGGTCGAGGTTTTGGCGAATCATATTTTGAGCCATTTTTAGCGGATTTAATTAGTCAATTAATAAAGGAAGATTTTGTCAAAGAAGGTGAGGGTGGAGCTAAACTTATTTTTTATCCCAACGATCAATATCCCCCATTAATGATTGAAAAGGGTGATGGAGCCACTCTCTATGCTACTCGAGATTTAGCCGCTGATAAATGGCGCTTAGAACAAAAGCGCTATCGTGGTAGGAATGGCGAACGCCCCATTATTATTAATGAAGTTGGCAGTGAGCAAAGTTTATATTTTCAGCAACTTTATAAAGCCGAAGAAATGCTTGGCTGGTATCAAACAAACGAGCGCCTGCATCTTAAACATGGCCTATATCGTTTTGCTGATGGCAAAATGTCAACACGCAAGGGTCAAGTGATTTGGCTAAATGAAGTTTTAGATAAAGCTCAAGCCAAAGCGCAAGATTTAAATGGTGATAGGGAAACCGCTAAAGTCTTAAGTATTGCCGCCCTCAAATGGAATGATCTCAAACGCAATAGTCAATTGCAAG
>CAYSMC010000033.1:0-65541 GCA_964432115.1 uncultured Pseudomonadales bacterium
GATACCCAACCTCTCACCACAAAAGGTGTATCATTTAAGAGCCATTTCACAAGATAGTGTTGGTAATGAAACCCATTCAGTAGACACAGTTACCATCACCCCTAAAGCAACTGATAACGCCCTAGATCTAGTAATTAGAAATCTAACTGAGGCCTTTGGCTTTTTGAAGAGGTAAAAAATATTAAAAAAATCAACAAACAATATTTGAAAAAAATCTTAAAAAAAACTATAGTTAAAGTATGAGTACTAATATTCTAAAAGCTGAGCAGATCTTTAAGACTTTCAAAGTTGGAGATCAAACAGTCGAAATTCTAAAGGGTATTAGTTTTTCTATTAAAAATGGAGAGTTTTTGGTGATTTTTGGACCTTCTGGTTGTGGTAAAAGTACTTTGCTTCATATTTTGTTGGGATTAGAAGCGCCAACTAAAGGGAAACTATTTTTTAAAGATAAAGATATTTATTTAGATACTGAAGATGGTAGGGCTGACATCAGGAAAAATTATATGGGGATGGTTTATCAACAAGCAACTTGGGTTAAATCCCAATCTGTTATTCAGAATGTTGCTATTCCCCTCATAATGCTTGGAATGAGTAGCGAAGAAGCTATAGCAAAAGCTGAAGAAAAATTAAAAATTGTAGGCATGGAATCCTGGGCTAATTACTACCCCACAGAGCTTTCCTCAGGCCAACAACAAAAAGTTTCATTAGCTCGCTCGTTAATGAACAATCCCGAACTTCTAGTAGCCGATGAGCCTACTGGAAATTTAGATACTGTCTCTGGTAAGGATCTAATGAATTTACTAAGTTCGTTAAATAAGAAAGATAAAACAATAATTATGGTGACTCATGATTTGGAATATTTAAATTATGCTGACAGAATTTTTTATATGTTGGATGGGAGAGTTGATAGAGAAATAGACAGAAAAGTTGATCAAATAGACATAGAAGAGTTAATGACTCATAGTAAGAAAAATCATAATAACGGCGACCACATAGCTGAAAAAGAAAAAAATGCTTAAAATATCAAGTTTATCTGTAGGCAATGTTAAGAAAAAATTAATATCTTTTCTTGGCGAAATGTTTAAATTACTTAGGTTTTTCTTCTTGTTGCAAGTCTATCTTTTAGAAAGAGCTGTACATTGGGCGACTAGTTTTAAGCTATTTCCTAAATTCATTAGAAAATTTATGGCTCAATTTAGTCGTAAACTACTAGGTTTAATGAAAGCGCTTGATCAAGCTGAAAAAACTTCTATCTCACAAAGAGAAATTATTAGAATGTCTATCCAAAATATGGTTCATAAAAAAAACAGAACCGTTATCACAATTGGTGGCATGAGTATTGGTATTGGGGCAATTGTTTTTTTGGTATCAATAGGATTTGGCTTGCAAGATTTAGTAGTTTCTAGAATTGCTAAGTTAGAAGAAATGAGACAGGCAGACATAATGCCTGATGCTCAGGGACAAGTATTCATTGATGACGGATCGCTTAGCGAATTTCAAAAAATTGGTGGAGTGGAAGAAGTTTATCCTCTTATTTCGCTTGTGGGTCGAGTGAACATTAATAACTCAGTAACAGACGCCGTAGTTCATGGAGTAACAGGTGATTATTTAACTAATTCAGCAATGAAGCCAATTAAAGGTGCTTTTTTTGAAAATAATCAAATTGCAAGAGAGCTTGATTCTGATGTGGGAGAGGTAGCTGGTATAGCTACATCGATCTATGAAGAGGCTGCTTATCAAAAAGGGGTATCTATTCAGGATTTGTTTTTTACCATAGATGCAGATACTTGATTGAGGGTTCGTTCTGGGCCAGGAACAGAGTATCCAATTATTGGATATACTAGAAGAATTGAAGGAAGCCAAGAGGGTGAAGAAGTTTGGGGCAGTTATTATCAATCTGAAGATGGGGCTGGGGAAGCTGCTGTTGATAGTTCGGGAAATAATCTCGGACGTTGGATTAAAAGCAATTTTCCAATATGGAAGTCAACTGGATGTATAGATGATGATAACGTTGTTGAAGAAGAGGGTTTATTAGCAGAATGTGAAGCTGGCTATCAAAAGATTGAAACGGTTGATGGACAAATGTGGATGGAGGGCTATATAGCAGAAATTGCTGTTTCGCTGCAAGAATTGCCCGACTTAGTTGATCCAAGAGTTTTGGGAGAAACAACTGAATTGGGAGATAATCAAGAAATTGCAACAGCCAGCGCAATTGATCAAGAGATAGTCGAATTTCTACAAGCAACGAACTCTTCTGAACTGCAATCAGTAACTAAGATTCCTCTAGATGCACGGGCTCAAAGACAAGCAGTAATTAATGAATCGATGGCGCAAGTTTTAGGGATGACAGACGAATCTCCTATTGGAAAAGTTTTTCAAATTTCTTTTATTTTAGTAGAGGAAACTATGTCTGATGAGCAAGATCAGAAGGTAGAGACAGAACCTGATACTTATGAAATTGTGGGTGTTTTATCTGGTGGTCAGAATCCGATTATTTATGTGCCATTTATTGATTTAAGGAGTTTAGGTATTGATCGTTTTTCGCAAGCTAGAATCGATGTAGAAAATACAGATGTTTTGCAAGAAGCCAGAGTTAAGGTGGAGGCTATGGGTTATGGTACTAGTTCTGTTGCAGATACTGTAAAACAAGTTGAAGATTTATTTGCCTCTTTGCGTCTGGTGCTGGGAACACTAGGAATGGTTGCTTTAGCAGTCGCAGCTCTCGGTATGTTTAACACGCTAACAATATCATTATTAGAGAGAACTAGAGAAGTGGGAGTATTAAAATCGATGGGAATGAAATCTAAAGAAGTGAAAAACTTATTTCTAACAGAATCAATGATCATGGGCTTTTTTGGTGGAATAATTGGCATTATGTTTGGCATATTATCAGGAAAATTGCTTAGTTTAATTTTGTCATTGTTTTCTTTAATGAAGGGTGTGGGTTTCATTAATGTAGTTCATTTGCCGTTTAGTTTTGCTCTCACTATTATTCTCTTATCCTTAATGGTGGGTTTTGTTACCGGATATTATCCAGCTAAAAGAGCAACAAAAATCTCAGCCCTTAATGCTCTACGTTATGAGTAAAAATTTGAACTTTTCGGAGAGTCAGCAGAATTGTTTTAATTAAAAAAACAGCAATAAATATAACATTTGTATTAACATTTTTTTAAGTTCCTCAACAGTTTTAGCTTTTTTTAATTCTTTGATTTGATGGCCATTGAGTTGTACGTAATTTTCTACTCCGGCTTTTTTTGCCACTCTCATTTGAGCAGCTTTATGTCCATTGTTGTTGTCGTTTTTGCCGTTGCCAATTTCTACATGCACGCTTTGATTGGTTTCTGGATCAGTTACAAAAAAATCCGGATGAGTAACCACTTTATCTTTTCTACCGTTATGATTTTTTACTGGCTCATCAATTCTAATTGTCTTAGCATCTTTTACAATAAAGCCTGCAGCCTTTGCTTGCTTTTCAAAAATTATCTCTAATGAGTGTCTTCTGCCCATATCTTTAAAAATGAATTACTTAATATATCTTAATCTACCTTCAACCTGACTTTGAATGTTTTGGTGAGTGCGCAAGTATTCTTCTAGTATTTGTTGGGCAGAAGTGCTAACAACTTTTGACTCGCCATGTTCTAACAGTTCTTTTTCAGAAATATTTAGATAAGCCTGACTATTACTAAAGTGATAGCCTTGAAGAGTCAGGGTGTAAATTGTTGTATTGTTAACATTTTTATTATTAATTTTTAAACTGCTCAATTTTTTTTGACCCTCATTGTAAACGGCTTCAACCTCTTTATTGATTTGATAACATTCACCCTCACTATTGCGATTGCTCGGACGCATAATGTAAGCAAAAATTTGCTTTAATTGTTGACCACTAACTTGAAAACGAGTTAAAGCGTCATCGTAGGGAAAACAGGCAATAAAGTCTTTTAATCTTACTAAAGGACCCAGTTCTTTAACCCTGATTGAACCACTACCCACCAACATCACATCTGTTCCACTGGATTGAGTAAAAGCATCGGCTATTAAATTGCCCAAACTAGTTTCGATTTCTCGCTTGGGGTGGGTCAATTTAGTCGCGGTTTTGCATACTAAAGTATTATATTTTTCATCAACCTTTTTTTTGAAAGATTGAATAAATTTTTCTAAATCGTGGTCTGGTTCTGCTAAACTTTCATCAATGGGAATTAATTGCCAGTGGTAATCGACAATGCTGTTGGTGTCGTCATCAACAATAATGTCAAAGCGGCCAATTTGATCAGAACCTACTCCAGCCTGAGCGATTAAAACATTATTAACCATAGCTGGTTCTTTGAGTACGGTGTGAGAATGGCCACCAATAATCATATCCACACCCCACTCAGGATCCAACAGTTTAGCCAATTTTATATCAGACTCGTAACCAATGTGAGTTAGTAAAATAGTGAGATCAATGTCATCATTTTTGTAGGCATTGCAAATTTTTCCAACTTCTTGGCTTGCTTCTTCCAAATCAATAAAGCTACCAATTAGTTGGTCTTGTTTTAAGGAATCCATAATTTTCTCTGTGATAATGCCAGTAAATAAAACATCAAAACCATCCTTTTTTAAAATTAAATAAGGATTCATTAAGCGTTTGTTATATTTTTTAATGTAGAGATTAGCATTAACAATCGGAAAATTAGCCATTTTTTCTAAAAATAAAAGATGGGGTAAACCATAATCTAATTCATGATTGCCTAAAGTAACAACATCAGGCGCCAAATAATTCATAATTTCTATGGTAGAAATACCTTTGTATTGACTGTCGATCAGTGAGCCTTGCAGCATGTCACCGGCAATTAAATAAAAAACATTTTTTTCTTCAGCGCGGACTTTATTAATATATCCAGATAAAAGTGCTAAGCCACCCATTAACTTTCCCTTTTTTCCTTGGACTTCAGCCAGAAAATCACCATGAATGTCATTGGAATGTAAAATGGTAAATTTTTTTAAATTTTTTGGTAGCGCTTTTTTACTGTGTTTTAGCATAAATGTATTTTAATTAATATCTTTTTATTTCTTTGCTTTTGTTTTACGTTCCTCAATTTTTTTAAGAGTATACATAATACGATCGTGTAGATTAATATTTTTAATTCGAGCAAAACGTAGAATTGTAACCAACAAATCCCCAAGTTCTTGTTCATATGATTCATCGGTTTGTGCTGCAATATTGGTTTTTTTCCGTCCATGTTCAGCTAAATAAGCACGTGACATTTCTCCTAATTCTTCAAGCAGGCTCAAAATCATGATTGAGCCAAATTCTTTAGAATAGCGCTTGCCTTTGTCAATTCTATCTAGAACTTTAAAATATTCCCCAAAGGGGGTGTCGTGGTAGGGTTGGGTTTTTTTTGCTTGCTTACTCATAAAAGTATCTTATCAGCCAATACAAACAATGTCGAATGATTTTTGTCTATGTCTAACAGCACAGTTATTAATAGCCAAATATCGCTTTTTATTTTTTTTGTTTTATAAAAATAAACAATAAATAAGAGTTTTCAAACTAATGGCACAAATCTAACTAAACCAAAACTTTCTTGTTCAAAGCCAGAGTTTGTTTTTTTAACTCTAATAATTTTTTGGCCATTTATTATTTTTAGGGGTAAAACAATTCTGCCGCCAATAGCTAGTTGCTCCTTCCAAGCCTCCGGAATATCTGAGCTAGCTGCGGCTGATTTGATGGCATCAAAGGGCGCTTCAGAAGACAAACCTAAACGTCCGTCTCCTTGTATGACTGTAACGTTTGTGTAGCCCAGTTTATTTAATCTTTCTTTTGCTTCTTCTGCTAAACTTTCTATTGTTTCTATTGTAAAGACTTCTTGACAAAGATAGCTAAGAATCGCAGCTTGATAGCCAGAGCCAGTGCCAATGTCTAATACTTTTTCGTTGCCGGTTAGTTGGAGAAGTTGACACATTTTGGCGACCACGTAGGGTTGAGAGATAGTTTGATTTTTACTGATTGGTAGAGGATTGTCACTGTAGGCTTGATCTTGCAGTGAAGCTGGTATAAATTTTTCTCTAGGAACTTTTTTGAAAGCGGCCAAAACCTGCTGATTAGTAATATCTCTAGCTTGCAATTGACTGCAAACCATTGCCTCTCTTCGTTGTTTGAAGACATTTAACATAAAGGAGTTAACTTACGTTATCTTATCATGAAGCGAAAAACATTAACTCAGTGTTGTATGGAGGCAGGTTAATTTTAAGATTTTTTTCATCATTTTCAAGATGAGAGTAAAGATTTTCGTTGAGCTGATAAGTGCTGATAGCCTGATAATTATTTTGTTGAGGTATTTGTGCCTGAGTATGGTCTTTGCCCATATTAATGCACACTAAAGCTTTTATTGCTCGATCACTAGATATTACTTCTAACACTGCCAAATTTGATGCTTGTTTATGAATTTTAGTCATTGACCACTGACCTTCACGAAAGAGTTTTGATTGTTTGAGTTGTAGTAAATTTTGATAATAACTTTTTAATTGATAATCTTTCTCTTCTTGAGGGGAACGAGTAATCTGCATTGGTGGCCTAATAGCTCTTCCTTCTTCTTGACCCTGATTGATAAGTAGCATGGTATTAGGCAAAAAACTGATTAAAGCGGCTGCTGCTTGAGAGAAATCTTTACCCATGATTTTTGTAGCGCGCTCTTCATCATGATTTTCTAGGTAGACTGTGTCTCTGCAAGTTCGCTGATCGTTAGCACAATGAAGCAAATGAGCGATATGCTCTTTTAAATTATGACAATTTTCCCCGCGAGCTACTCTTAGTAAGTGCTTATAAAGTTCGTCACGATAGATATAATCAAAATTTTCTGCCAAAAGATCCTTTCCCCAATACGCCTCCGCCATAAAATCAAAAGATTTTCCCAAAGACGTTGCTTTGGCTTTGGCTTGAGGAATGGCCTCATGCCAAAATGGATGTTTGGTAATGAAATCACATTCTTCATTGTTCAAAGTCCAGCCCCAAGTATGTAGAAAAGTAGAGGGATTGAGCAACATTGCCATGTCGCATCTCAAACCATCAACGTGATCAACTAATGATAGCAATTGCTTAGTCATGGCTTGATGAACTTCTGGACGACCATAGTTAAGCTGCAAGGTATCGGCCCACTCTGGGTAATTGGGATCTTTACCATGAGCTAAGTAGTGAGCTTGACCCCGCCCATTGTCAACGGCTTGGTAAAAATTAGGATGAGCCTGATATTGCCACTCGGAACCTTGAATAAAATATTCTGGATGCTCAATGGTCCAAGGATGATCTACAGCTGTGTGATTAGGTACAAAATCAATAAAAACTTTTTTATCTTTACTATGCAGTTTTTCTACCATATGATCCCAAGTTTGCCAATCTTTTACTAAATGTGGATTTGGCAAATAGTTGGCAACGGCAAAAGGACTGGCAACCACATCTTTTTCAGCATCTATATCTGGGAGAGCATAGGTATACTGATGAGTGTATTTTTTGGCGTGATTGGCGCTAAATTGACTGGGTAAATAAATACCCATAAACCAAAAAATGTCATAATTAGCCAATTTTTCTGCCCACGCCTCATCAGGAATAGTATCAAGGGTTATTACTTTTTGATATTGTTGACTCAGTTCATTTAACCATAGCCGAGTATTAATCAAGTTAAGACTAAGTTGTTGGTCTTTTTTAGGGCTGGCTTGCAAACAATCGACAAGACGTTGATCAAAAATTTCAGGAGAAATTAGTTTTTTTTCTGCTAGCTTATTACCTGTAATCTCTTTATTTATCATTATTAAATTTATAAAAAAACAAAGCTAAAACTTGTTTAATTTAGCACTGTCTTAATTGATTGTAAATCTCTGAAGAAATTGAAAGCAATGACAGAAACCTTATTTTTCCAGAATCAAAGAAATAGAATTTATAGTTAAATTAAATAAAGAGTCTAGATCTTTTTATTAACTATGCTAGACTAAATTAGTGGAAGAAAACCCTCAAGTAAATCAAATATTAGATTTGGATTCAGAAAATAGTCCTATTGTTAATTATCCAGATCAACCCAATAACAATAAACAGAACACTGACAAGGATAAGTTTACAAAATTCCTAAAACTTGCTTTAGTTTTTTTTGCAATAATGTTTGTGATTTTAAGCTCTATCTTTGCGTATAAGACTTATTTTTCTTTACCAGCTATTCAATCTTATGAAGAATGTGTTGTTGCTAAGGGAAGCTCTATTCAAGAATCTTATCCTCCAGTTTGCATTACTAAGAGTGGGCTTAGTTTTACTCAAGAATTAAGTAATTTAATTCCTCCCTCTGTTACTGAAGCACCAGTTTTGATAGGAGCTGAGGAATGTTATGAGCAAGCCATCAATCTTAAATGTCCAGAGGGAGTTAACTGCATGTTGTTGGCTCCTGAGGATTCTTTCTGCCAGTGCATGGGGGGCTTTTTGGAAAGAGCTGAAGATTCTACTTTTTGTATTATTGATGAAATAGAATATGGGGGAATATCTTTTGCCGAACTAGATCAAGGATGGTATTGGGCCAGTTTTAGTGACAAAAAACCTGGAACTCCAGTTGGCTGGGTGTTTAGCAACGCCGGGACACGCAGTGAGGGTTGGTATAAACCCGAGTCAATAGGGGAAGCCGATTATCTTCTTACAGCTGCTGAAGGCTCTTGTTCAGAAGACTCACAGTGTTATTGGGCAGATCAGGGTTGTGGAGGTGGACATGGGGTGTGTACCAACAATCCAGAAAAATATGAAGATTTAATGAGTACTTGTGAGATAAATGAAAAATTCCCAGCAAATTTGGGTTACAGTTGTGGATGTGTTGAAGCTTTGGGTCAATGTGCTTGGAAAAAATAAGCTTGTTGTTACATTGCAAATTTTGTTATACTGAAAGCTATGACAAATATTAAACCTGCCCCTTCTCAAAATAGCTTTAATGATCCAGTTATGCCGACCGTTGACTTCAATTCACAGCCAGCTATCAAAACTGCTGTTCAATCACCAACGCCAGATGCTAAAGCTCCAGTTGCCAATCAAGTTCACGTGCCTAAAGAGCAAATAAATATTAATAAAAACAGAGCTTCAAAAACTGATTCAAATAAACTGTGGATAATCCTGTTAGTGCTTATTGCAACAATTATTGGTTTTTGGATTGGATATTTTACTAATGAATATTTTTTTCGGAATGATTCTAATCCAAACAATCTTATTGGTGAGGATGGGCAGACAGCTCCAATTGTTCCACCAACTGTAGAACCAGTTGCTGACCCCACATCAGAACCAGTTGAGGTTAATAAAGAATATATTGTTTTTAAAGATGAAGAGAATTATTTAAACGATGGCCTAAATTTTATTTCTGATGAACAATGTGTTGAAGATGAAATTGCTATTTTAAAAGCTATTGGGGATGATTATTTAACCATTCAAATAAACGAATGGACTTTGCAAGAAGATTCTGGTGAATATCTTGCCGAATTAGTTGATTTTCAAGTTAAAGATCAAGAATGTATTGCAGTTAGACCAATTTGTCCTAATGTGTTAATTGAGCGTTGTTTCTCTTTAGAAAATATTGATGGGGTCTATCATCTTGATTACGAATTTAGGGAAGGGGAGATGATGCCTCAGAGTCCTGATCTAGAATCAGAACTTTAAGCTATTTTCATTCTTGAGCTTTGTGAGAGACTAACTTATATTGCAATATCTGAGTATGTCAAAAAAGAAATCCATTTTTATTGTTGTCGTTATTTTTTCTTTAGTTGTGGGTTTGACTGTGGGCCTGTTAATCAGTCATTATCGTGAGCAAATTCCCTTTATTAAAAATTTAATCAATAAACAATCAGTTAATGAGGAGAGCGAAAACACTTATTTAGCTTTTTTACAAGAGATTCGAGAAATAATTTTTGAAAATTATTGGGACAAAATAAATGAGGCTCAATTTATTAAATTACATGTTTTAGCTATTGAAAAACTAACTGGAACTACTTTGGGTGATGGAATAGAAAATTATGAAGATTTAGACCAAAAAATTCTTGATCTATTAAATGAATATCAAGAAGAAGAGCTTAAACAAGATTTTACTGCCCAATTAGCAGATCTGGTTTTGACTAATTTAGAACCTTTTGGTCGGAGCCGACTTTATTCTCAGCAACTTGAGCAAGAATTAGTTGAGCGCGTAAGCAATATTGATCCTGAAGCTGATCATTACCAAGCTTTAGGTGTAGAAAAGAATGCATCGAGCGAAGAGATTAATCAGGCTTATGAGGAACAGCAGGAGATTTTGATAGAAGATGATGGTGAGGAGGCTCGAGCCAAACTAGCAGTCATCCAACAAGCTCATAAAACTTTAGCTGATGAAGCTAATAGAAATCGTTATGATGAGGCAGGAGTTAATCCGACCATGGAGTGGCGTTTATTAAGTCCCGAAGTTTTCTATTTACATATAAAACAATTTTCTCCAAATACTGTTCAAGAACTTTTAGAGGTAACACAAAAAGTCGATGATCGGAGTGAAGAATTAGATTCTCTAATTTTAGATTTGAGAGCCAATGTTGGTGGGGCTATTGATGGTTTGCCATATTTTTTGGGTCCGTTTATAGGTCCAAACCAATATGCCTATCAATTTCTTCAACAGGGAGAGATTACTGATTACAAAACACGTAGTGACTGGTTGCCTTCTCTCATGCGCTATAAAAAAGTAGCAGTCCTAATTGACGATCAAGTGCAATCGACCGCAGAGGTAATGGCCAGTGTTTTAAAAAAATACAATGTCGGGGTATTGATCGGCAGCACTACTATGGGTTGGGGTACTGTAGAACGAGTGTTTCCTATCGAAAGGCAAATTAGTGACAGCAAACAATATTCGGTTTTTCTAGTGCATCATTTAACTTTACGTGAAGATGGGGTGGTAATTGAAGGTAATGGAGTTAATCCCATGATTAATGTTAAAGACGTTGGTTGGCAAAGACAGTTGGAGAGATATTTTGGTGATTCAGCTATTGTGCCGGCAATTATGGAACAATTTGCCGTTCAGGAATAAAAACAGTAATTTTTTCTTGGTGAAATTAATTATGTATTAACGCAACTCAACTCGTTTAAGTTTTATATTTTGTTTAGACCCTCATCTATAGCCAACTTAATGAGTTCTTGAAACACAGTTGGATCAACTGTGTAAATAATAGCGAAAGCATTCACAAAAATAATTCCAGCCAACCAGCGAGTAAATCGTCCTCGATTATTGCTAATTAAAACGACAGATAAAACTGCCATTAGGGTGGGACTAATAACCTGGATATTTCCCAGAGGCACACGATACCCGCGGATATAAGTAGTGGATTTACCTAAAAATTCTGCTAAATCAAGGTCGATATTAAAGAAAACAAAAACTAATTCAGCAATTAATAAAGCCAACATTCCCCAAGCAGCAGCTTTAGTACTTTTACCTTCAGTTCGATAAACTTCATAAATAGCGGTGGGAATGAGTAAGATAATTGGAATCAGAGCTTGCTGGTATAACAATCCCAAAATAATACCGACAATTGACAAAATAGTTAAAAAAATACAAATGGGAGTAGCGTTTTTAGTAGGTTTTGCCATATGATTGTTAGTATAACATCACAAAAAATATCAAATTGAAGAAAAAACCGGAATCAGGCGATTAATCTTGAAATCAAGCCTTGTTTTTACTCAAAAAATTTTCTATACTGGTAGCAGTTAACAACTACTAGATTTTATCAATAAAGACCTGCCATTCATGCTTAGGATTTTCAATTTACTGTATCAGAAAAAAACTAAACTCATTTCGCAAAGAGTTTACTTTTGTGAGTACGGAGCTTTTGTTTATTTAATAGTTCAAGATAAAGATACAGGAAAAATTATTAAATCGGCTAAAAGCAAAGATGGCTTTTTGTTCCGTAAGGTAAGGGTAAAAGAGGAAGTGGTCAAGCAGTATCCTCAATTAAAAAAGAAAAGACGAGCTTTTATTAGAGAGCGTTATGTGGATCATTTAGCTCCAGCCAGTGAGTTTATTGATAAATCCAAAATTAGTGTACAAAATGCTTTTAGAACTCCAGAGGGAGTGTTATTGTTTTACCATTATCATAATTATCAGTCCTATCAAGTTGGTGTAGCTGGTTTCACACATGATGACAATCCCCAATTAATTTGGCGCCATCACCAACCTGTTTGGGAGATGTATGATCAAGTGGCTGATAAAAAAATTGAATTTATTGATTTGATAGAAATCAATGGTCAACTAATTGCCTATTGGTTAGTAGAAAATGAAGCAGTTTGGGCAACTGTATATCCGAATTATCGAATTACTGAACAAATTGAAATTGTTAAAGGTTCACAACTTGATCGACCAAAAGCTAATCCATTAATTAGCCCTAATCCTGCTCACGATTGGGAATCCTTTACCACTTTTAATCCTGGGGCTCTCTATGACGCTGGAAAAGTTCACTTGTTGTATCGAGCACAAGGTCACGACTATGTTTCTTCGATCGGTTACGCCAGCAGTGCTGACGGGATACACATCGAGCAACAATTAGAAAAGCCAGTATTTATTCCCACCCAACCTTTTGAAATTCCAATTCAAGCTGGACAAGTCAATATGAAATTCATGTCTGCAGGTTATGGAGGTTGTGAAGATCCACGTTTAACTAGAATTGACGATCGAATTTACATGACTTATGTTGCTTTTAATGGTTATTCTGAACCACGAATCGCTATTAGTTCTATTTCGGTCAAAGACTTTCTTGATCATAATTGGTTGTGGACTCATCCAGTTTTGATTTCTCGACCGGGGGTAGTAACAAAGAGTGCTTGTATTTTGCCAGAAAAAATTGACGGCAAATATGTTATTTTTCATCGAGTTTTTCCCGATATTTTAATTGACTACCGCGACGATTTAGATTTCAATGATGGTCAATATTTGTCCTCTCAAAAAAAGATAAGTCCGCGCTCAGCTCTATGGTGGGACAGTCGAAAAATTGGTGTGGGTGCTCCTCCGCTTAAAACGAAAGATGGATGGTTACTAATCTATCAATCTATTGATGACAAAGAAGGTCATCCATATAAGGTTGGAGCAATGTTGCTTGATTTGAACGATCCTAGCGAGGTTTTACATCGTTCTCGACAACCAATTCTTGAACCACAAGAATGGTATGACAATGATGGTTTTAAAGCAGGGGTGGTTTATCCTTGTGGCGCAGTGATTATTGGTGAAACTCTCTTTGTTTATTATGGAGGAGCAGATTCTAGAGTGTGCGTGGCCACTGCTAATTTAGAAGAGTTTTTAAATCAGCTTAAAAAAGAAGGTGAGGCAAAAGTTGAACCAACTGTAATTACCAAATTAGATCAAAAAAGTTTAGCTAAAAAAGGCTTTTTTTCGTAACCAGAGATTCAAGTTAAATATTAGTTACTGCAATAATAAGTTTTAAAAATAGAAAGCATTTATGAGTCAAGCCAAGCAAGGTCTACAGTTTGAAAGACATCAAAAAAATCCAATTTTGTCTCCCAAGTCTGGTAAAGACTGGCAGGCTCGAGCGGTTTTTAACCCCAGCGTTGTCAAAGAAACTGAGGACAGCTACCATATGTTGTATCGGGCAGTGTCTAATGAAAAAGAACAGACTGGTCAGTGGATGAGTTTGTCAACTATTGGCTATGCTGCAAGCAGAAATGGGCTTGATTTTTCAAACACTAGACAATTAATTGTGCCTGAATATGATTGGGAAAAATTTGGCTGTGAAGATCCTCGAGTGACTTTTATTGATGGTCAATATTTTATTTTTTACACTGCCCTTTCAGATTTTCCTCATAGCGCAGATGGCATTAGGGTGGCGGTAGCGATTAGCGATGATTTAAGAACTATTAAAGAAAAACATTTAGTCACTCACTTCAACGCTAAGGCCATGGCTTTATTCCCCGAAAAAATTAATGGTCAGTATGTAGCTGTTTTAACTCCAAATACCGATTTACCACCAGCCATGATTGCTGTTGCAAAATTTGATGAATTGGAAGATATTTGGTCGCCAGGATATTGGGAAAAATGGTATGAATGTATTGATCGTCATCAAATTAATTTGGAGCGTATTGACACTGACCAAATTGAAGTAGGAGGAGTGCCGATCAAGACTGAGGATGGTTGGTTGTTGCTCTATGCTCATATTCAAAACTATCCAACCGAAAACAAGCGAATTTTTGGTATCGAGGCAGCATTGCTAGATTCAAAAAATCCTCAGGAGATTAAAGTTAGAACCAAGGGGCCCCTTCTAACCCCAGGTGTTAAATATGAGGCTGATGGCATGGTGCCCAATGTTATTTTTCCTTCATCAGCTTTGATTGAGGGTGATAAATTGCGTTTATATTATGGTGCAGCCGATACTCATTGTTCAGCTGCAGAAATCTCCTTAGCTGATCTAGTTAAAGAGATGAAAGCCAATCTTTTTAAAGAGAGCTATCACTTGGTCAAATATCATCGCAATCCAATTTTGATACCTCGCAGTGAAAATTTTTGGGAAGCCAATTCAGTGTTTAATCCAGCTGCAGTATATGTCGGTGACAAATTTTATGTAGTTTATCGAGCCCAATCGCCGGACAATACTTCAACTTTGGGTTTGGCAGAAAGTGATGACGGCTTTAATTTCAAGCGTTACCACGAACCAATTTATGTACCACGAAAAGAATTCGAACAAAAAAGAGAACCAGGGAGATTATCTGGCTGTGAAGATCCTCGTATTACTCGCCTAGGAGATGAATTTTTGATGTTCTATACCGCCTACGATGGTATTAATCCACCAAGAGTAGCTCTAAGTTTAATTGCGGTCAATGATTTTGTTAATCATAACTGGCAATGGTCCGAACCCATAGTTATATCTTCACCAGAAATCGATAATAAAAACAGTTGCCTATTCCCAGAAAAAGTTAGAGGGCGCTATGTAATCTTACATAGAATGGCTGGTAAAGAGATTGCTATTGATTATCTTGATGATTTAAGTGAGTTGCAAACTGAAGGAGTGTGGTTGGAAAAAGAACAATCAATTGCTCCTAGAACAGAACACTGGGATGGTTTAAAAATTGGTATTGCTGGGCCACCACTTTTGGTAGATCAAGGATGGTTGCTGCTTTATCATGGTGTGTCAGATATTGATCATCATTATCGAGTGGGTTTCATGCTTTTAGATAGAGATGATCCAGGCAAAGTTTTGTATCGCTCACCTTATCCAATTCTCAAACCAACTGAAGAATTTGAAAGAATTGGTGATGTTGATAATGTGGTGTTTCCCTGCGGGGCAGTGATTGTGAAAGGCACGTTGTTTGTCTACTACGGCGGGGCAGATAAGGTGGTTTGTGTAGCCACAGCTGATTTAAGTGAGTTATTGGCGCAAATTAAGTAAAGTTTAATTATTTAAATTTTATTTTTGCTGACAATTATTTTTCTGCCCAATTTATATAACTCACCAATCACAAACACTAAAATTGACAGTAAAACACCCTCAGTTATTTCTTTATTACTCAATGGTGTAAAGTTAAAAATATTAACTAAAAAGCTATTACTTAGAGCTAAATATAGCAAAAATAAGGATGCCGCCACCGCTGCTAGCAGGTATTTGTTTGTAAAAAAGCCAATGCTAAATACCGAGCGATCAAGCGAGCGCATGTTGAAGATGTTGATTAACTGAGTTAAACAAATCACCAAAAAAGCTCCAGTCCTTGCTTTTTCTAAGCCTTGAGGTAAAAGATCTATAAACATCCACATTGAACTTGCTACCATGCAAAAAATAATAGGAGTTAAAAAACCCAACATCTTTCTAGACAGAATATTTTCTTGTTTAGTTCTTGGTGGTTGAGCTAAAACATCTCCGTGTCCTGGTTCTGCAGCTAAAGCAATATCTACTAATCCATCAGTAACAAGGTTTACCCACAAAATTTGTGAAGCCAACAGTGGCAGAGGAAAACCAAAAGCGATGGAAATAATAATAATCAAATCTTCAGCCAAGTTGGTGGTGATTAAAAAGGCACTGGCCTGTCTTGTATTAACAAAAACCACTCTGCCTTCCTCAACTGCATCAATTAAAGAAGCAAAATTATCATCAGCTAGCACAATGTCGCTGGCTTCTCTGGCGACATCAGTGCCAATTTTACCCATAGCAATGCCAATATTAGCTTTTTTCAGTGCCAAAACATCATTAACGCCATCACCAGTCATGGCTACTGTGTGTCCCAATTTTTGCAATCTTTCCAAGATTTTCAGTTTCATATTGGGTGTGAGTCGAGCAAACACTGACACTTCTTCGATTGCTTGATCAAATTCTTCATCATTTAGCGTTTCTAAGTCATTCCCAGTCATTACTGAGGAATATTCACCAGTTTTCTCATTTTCAGCAATAATGCCAATTTGTTTAGCAATAGCTAAAGCAGTTTCTTTGTGGTCGCCAGTTTTCATGATGACTCTAATACCCGCTCCCTTTGCTTTTTTAATTGCTTCGGCCACCCCTTGGCGTGGGGGATCGATCATGCCCACAAAGCCAACAAAAACAAGATTGTTAATGGCATCTACCGAAAGATTTCGTTTGTCACTAGCAGTTGTTTTATAAGCATAAGCAATGACCCTCATAGCTTGAGCAGAGTATTTTTTAACTTCGTCCAAAGCATTCTGTTTATCTTGCTTGTTAAAATTTTTTATCTCTTTATTGACTAATTGTTTATTACAAAGTTCGATAATTGCTTCCGGAGCCCCACTGACCTCGATTTCTCTATTTTTTTCCTCTTCAATTAGGACTGCTTTTAGTTTTAATTCTTGATTGAAAGGCAATTGATCTACAATTTTAGTTTCTTTTAATTGATCATTAAATTTAGCTTTGTAGGTTAAGATGGTTGAGGCTCCTTCAGTGGGATCACCGCTAATTTGGTAATTGGGCTCTTCCTTGCTGCCTTTATTAATTAGGCGAGCCCGACTATTTAGTCCAGCAATTGTAATTAATTTTTTTAAGGCATAATTTTTTAGAGGATTAATCGCTTTTTCATCTTTGAAAAATTCACCCTCAGGATTCCAGCCAGAACCAGAAACAACAAAAGACTGATTTGTTAAGCAAATTTGTTCAATGGTCATGGTGTTTTGAGTCAGAGTGCCGGTTTTATCGGTGGCAATTACATCAGTAATACTTAAAGTTTCAGTAGCAGGAAGAGAGCGAACAATAGCTTTTTTATTAGCCATTCTTCTAGCTCCAGAAGCTAGAATAATGACTAAAACTGCTGGCAAACCCTCTGGAATACCAGAAACTAAAGAAGCTACGGCAAAGGTAAAGATATCAGCAAATGTCATATCTCTAAAGAAGTAACCAATCACAAAGGTAAATAAAGCGCCAAAAATTGCAATCACAGACATTTGTTTAGCTAGGCGATCAGTTTTAACTTCAAAATGAGATTTTTCTTTTTTAATTTCTCCAAGAGTTTTAGCAATTTGTCCAATAGCGGTGTGATTGCCAGTTTCAGTGACCACAAATTTGCCAAATCCACTAACAACAAAAGTACTCATCCATACATAATTTTTGCGATCAGCCAAAGCAGTTTTATTAGCGATAGTTCGAATATTTTTTTCTACAGCAAAGGCTTCACCGGTTAAAGACGATTCAACTACTTGTAAATTGTTACTTTCAATCAATCTACCGTCAGCTGAAATCCGATCTCCTTCTTCAAGCAAGACAATATCGCCCGGAACTAGCTCTTTAGATGGAATTTCAATTAATTGTCCCTCTCTAAAAACCTTGCTAGTAGCAACAATAATTTCTTTTAGTGATTCGATAGCTTTATTGGCTTTAAATTCTTGAGCAAAGCCAATAATGGTGTTAACCAGCAAAACAAACAAGATCACGTAAGTATCAATAGTATGATCAAGAAAATAGGTAATGGTGGCTGCCATTAGCATCACCAAGACTAATAAATTATTAAGCTGATGCCAAAGAATACTAAATATTAAATGTTTTGGTTTGTCGTCTGCAATTTCATTACTACCATATTTGTTTTGTCTTTTATCAACTTCGTCTTTACTTAAGCCTTTTTCTGGATCGGTATTAAATTTTTCTAACACTTTTTTTGTAGCTAATGCTATAGTAGGGAATTTTGGGCATACGACTATTTAGTGTAGCAAAATTAGTATCATGAAACAAGCTTTTCCTCTGGTTTTTATGAGGACTAGCTGATAAACTAAAGCGCATAGTTATGTTTAAGAAAATACTTGAATACACCAAGCCTTATCGCAAAACCCTAATTTTTATTAGTGCTTTAATTGTAGTGATGGCTTTACTCAATCAGGTTGAGCCATTTATTACTCGAGCTATTACTGATCGTCTAGTAGACAATCAGGATCGAGGCTTGTTTTCTTATATTGCTATTTTGCTTCTAGTGTTGTTAGTGGTCAAATTAATTCAGTCAGGCCTAAATCGTTTGTCTTGGTATTTAACTAATATTTTTGTGATTAAGTTTGAGGCTAGTTTAAAGCAGTTGGGTTTTGATCATTTAATGCAACTGTCGCTATCTTTTTATAATGAGCAAGAAACTGGCAAGGTAATGAGCAAGCTTGATCGAGGGGTAAATCGACTGACTTCAATTGTTAATAATTCAGGAATGCATTTCATTCCTAGTGTTACTACTGCTTTAATGTCTTTTGCCATAGTTCTTTATTATGAATGGCGCATTGGCGTGATCACAGTCTTGGCCTTTGTGCCCTATGTGGCGATTAATCGTTGGCGTTTTGAGAAAAACAATAAGTTGGAGCGTCGCGAATATCGCTTATATGACAAGCAGTACGCGCATTTTTGGGAAGTTTTAAGCTCCATGGAGTTAATCAAATCGTTTCGGGCAGAAGAATTTGAAAAGCGTCGATTACAAGATTTTTTCAAAAAAATTATTAATATTCGCCGAGAAATGGAAAAAAATACCAATCGCTCAGTAATTGGCGACATCATTTTGGAGTCATTGAGTTGGGCGATGTACGCTTACATTGTTTATATTACTTGGCAGGGGCAGATCACCATTGGTACTTTGATTTTATTGGTAGGGTTAATTCAAATGATTCGTCAACCATTATGGCAAATTAACTGGATTTTTTGGGAGGTTAAACGAGCGCAAATTGGTGCACGAGATTTTTTTAAAATTATGCATGTTAAGCCAGAGATAATTGACCCAGTTAAACCAGTCATAATTAAAAATGTGCGTGGAGAAATTATTTTTGATAATGTGTCATTTACCTATCGACAAAATATGCACAATTATTTTGACAAATATTATGAAGAACAAGAACATAACAACACTAAAACAAACAAAAAAGAAGACTTAAATACTACGGGGTTACAAGTTTTTGATCAAGTTTCTTTCACAATTGAATCTGGTAAAATGACTGCATTTGTTGGTCCTTCCGGAGCCGGTAAAAGCACCATCGCTAGTTTGTTAATGCGCTTTTTTGATCCCGATGAAGGACGAATTCTCTTAGATGGTGTTGATCTAAAAAAATTTTGTCAACATGATTTAAGATCACAAATGGGCTTAGTTAGTCAAAGTGCTTACCTCTTTGCGAGTTCAATTGAGGAAAATTTAAGATATGCTAAACCGCGTGCTACTGAAGAAGAGATGTGGAGAGCTTGTAGGATTGCCAGAGCTGATGAATTTATTGAAAAGTTTGATCAAGGTTTAAAAACTACTATTGGTGAGCGAGGTGTCAAACTTTCTGGTGGACAACGCCAAAGATTGTCTTTGGCAAGAACCATACTCCGCGATCCTAAAATTGTTATTTTGGATGAAGCAACTAGTGCTCTAGATTCAGAATCAGAAATGTATATTCAACAAGCTTTGACTGAAGTTTTGAAAGGGCGGACTTCGATCGTGATTGCTCACCGCTTATCAACGGTTCAACGCTCTGACAAGATCATCGTCATTAAGGATCAACATTTATTAGAGCAAGGCACTCACCAACAATTACTCAAAAAAGATGGTTTATATGCGAGTTTGTTTAAAATCCAGTCGGGTGATGTGGCAAAATTGAAGGAATGGGATTTGGTTAGATAATATAATTTAACAGAAAAAATTGTTCGATAAAAAATTGTTTGTTTTGATTAATTTTTTTGAGTTTTACCTTATTTTTCATTTAATTTTGTAGTATATTATGATCAAGTCAATGAAAGGATTTTTATGTCTCGTCGAGACTTTTTTAAAATTTTACAACAAGAAGTAGCTCGGATCGACGCTGCCAGCGTCACCAAAAGACAAGAACATTTAATTGAGGGTTTCACTAAAGAAGCTTCACCTAAAGCTGTAATTAATAACAAACCGTATCGGATTTTTAACTCTAATGATTATTTGGGGTTGCGTCATCATCGTAAATTAAAAAAAGCTGAGCATCAGATGTCCGAGCTTTGTGGAACTGGTCCTGGTGCAGTGCGATTTATTTCGGGATCGTTTCAAGTGCATCGCGATTTAGAAAAAGTGCTTGCTAATTTCCATGGCCAAGATGATGCGATGGTTTTTTCAAGTGCTTTTGCTACCAACTTAGCAGTGTTGTTTAGTCTAATTAAAGGTCAAAGCAAAGATTCTTTACTTACCAGTGAAGCCCTGGTAATTTCTGATGAACTAAATCATCGCAGTATTATTGATGGTATCCGTTTGGCCAATTTACCCAGTGAGCAAAAGGCTATTTTTAAACATTTAGACCCTCAATCTTTGGAAGAAATTTTGGCCAAAAATCTTAAAAAATTTAGGCGAGTATTAGTCATTACCGACGGAGTGTTTTCAATGTTAGGTGAATATCAAGACTTGAAAAAGATACGTCGTATTATCGATCGTTATGACAAGCAATATCCTGAGGGAGTTGTGTTAGTGGTTGATGATTGTCATGGAGTGGCTGCTTTTGGTAAAACTGGTCGAGGAACGGAAGAAGTCTCTGGGGCTAGAGCCGATGTGTTGATTGGTACGCTGGGTAAGGGTTTAGGTGCCGATGGCGGCTATGTAGTGGCTAAACAAGCTGTCATTGATTATTTACGGGAATCAGCTGCAACCTATATTTATTCAAACTCTATTTCTCCAGGAACTGCTGCCGCCGCATTGATGGCAGTGCAATTAATTGATACCCAAACTGGAATTAAATTGCTTAAAAGACTAGCTGATAATTTAGCTTTTATTAAAAAAGAATTGTTAGCATTGGGTTTCCAGTTTGCTGCTGAATCTATTCATCCTATTCAAGCAATTTTAATTGGTGATACAGCTAAAACCAAAGCATTAACTCAAAAAATGTTTGAGCGAGGTTTTATCCTAACTAACATTAATTATCCAGTAGTACCTAAAGGCAGAGATGAGATTCGTGTACAAATTAGTGCCAGTCACAATAAAACAGATTTAAAAGCTTTTTTACAAAACATTAAAGAAGTAGCTAAAGAATTAGAAATTATTTAAATAATATGTTTAAATTTTTAACTCATTTATTTCTTTTAATCGTTGTATTTTTCTTTTTTTCAAAACCAGTTGGCGCTCAACTAAGAGGAGAAACTCTGGAAGGTAATGTTATAGAAATTGTTGAAACTGGTGAAAAGTTATTTGATGACCAACATTTTCCTTATCAAGTTTTAGAGATTTTAATAGAACGGGGAAGTCTAAAGGGTTCACAAATTCAGGTGCTTAATGAATCTGGTTTGGATGCTAATAATTCGAGCGTGATTAATTATCGAGTTTATGAGTTGGGCGATCGTTTAAGAATATACACTGATTTTAATCAGGAAGAAGAACGCTTTTTTTTAATAGAAGGAGTGGTTAAGCGTCAAGCTTTATTGTGGTTGTTAATTTTATTTGTCGTTGCGGTGTTGGTAATCACAGGAAGTTTAGGTTTACTCGCGCTTGTTGGATTAGTGATTTCTTTTTTAGTTATTAGCCGGGTATTGGTGCCGATGGTTTTGGCAGGTCGACCACCTTTGTTATCAGCTTTGGTTAGTTCGTTTTTAATTATTCCGGCCAGTTTCTATTTAACTCATGGCATTAAAAATAAAACCCATAGTGCAGTGTTGGCAACCACTATTTCTTTGTTAATTACCATGTTATTGGCTTTTTATTTTGTTAATTTAACTAATCTAACTGGTTTTGCTAGTGAAGAAGCAGCTTTTGTTAGCAATATGAGCCAGGGGCAAATAGATTTATTAAGTTTGTTATTCGCTGGTATCATGATTGGAGCACTCGGAGTACTTGATGATGTAACTGTTGGTCAAGCGTCTGTAACTGAGCAATTAAGAATAGCCAATCCGCAATTGGATTCTTGGACCCTTTTTGTGCGAAGCATGAAAGTGGGTCGAGATCACGTTTCATCGATGATTAACACTTTAATTTTAGTTTACGCTGGATCAGCAATGCCGCTTTTAATTTTATTTTTTGATGGTCAGCATAGTTTTATTGATGTGATTGAGTTAGAAATTGTTGCTGAAGAAATAGTTAAAACTTTACTTAGCAGTTTAGGTTTGATGTTAGCTGTGCCACTCACCACTTTTTTAAGTGTTTTTGTATTTAAGTCGGCAAAGGACTTGGATTAACTTTTTGATTGGCCAATTCAAAAACAATTTGCTCATGACCACGTTGATGTTTGTTGCCTATTTTTTTTGTAATAATTTGATAGAGATTTTTTAGTGTTCTCTTTCTTGTTGCAAATTGTGTAAACTTTTTATTAAATTTTTCTTGATAAGGAATCATCTCTTTTTTAATTGCTGGAGTTTCTCGACTGATAGTTTCCGCATCCTTTTTTGTCTGTCGATATTGTCGGGCTTCTTTTTCAATTAAATTAATTTGATTAGCTATCAAGAGCTGAAATTGAAATAAAATCTCTTTTTCAAATTTTTCTATTAAAACAGTACCTTGTTGTGCATTGGTTTTACTATCTTGACGAGCTAAAACCTCTCTCTGTGCCAATTCAGCAAAAACGGTGGCAACTAGAGGGTCTCCTGGAGGACCAAATTTTTCACGCAAGAATAGGGCAGCTACTTGTTCTTTAACTTGCTGATTTAATTGTAATAATTTTTGCTCTATGAGGTTTGATAGTGTTTGTCCAGAATAAATTAAATTTTGCAACAAACTATTGAGAGTTGTATCAATTTCTTTTTCCAAAAATTGAGAAATTAATAAGGATTGATCTATATCATTGTCTGTTTTTAATAGTAATATGTCTGCTTGTGAAGTCAGTTTTTCCCACTCTCCTCCGTACCAATTATTCGCGTATTCGACTGATGAAATATTTTCTTTCATCGCTCCTTTCTTTGGCTAAATTAAGCCAGGTTCATCATATTGATGAACTTTTTATAATTTGCCGTGGAAAAGCTAGAAAAACGCTTGATGCTCGCCAAGACTTATGAGGCTGAAGACCGGACTTATTCGTTTTAAAACAAATTCACCGTTGCGGCACAGTCACGGATTTACACCGTGTTCCACAGCAGAAATAATTTAGCAAAAATCCAAAGACTAAGCAACCGGTAATTTATTTAGTCGGTAGGCTCGAATGAGCAAATTTTGCAGGGTTTTTTGTAGAACGAGGTTAATTTTGTTAACTATATTAAAATTATTGCTTTTTTCCTGAAAATAAATGGGTTTAGCATAATTAATGATGTAAGCCCCTTTCCGATACCAAACAAAATTTTTTTCTTGACCTTTAATATTTATCGTAAATTTTTTTATTTTTTTTGGATTGACACAAATACTAATGGGAATAATCGGAGCCCGAGTTGCCAAAGCCATGCGAACAGTTCCAGTTTTTAAAGTTTTTAATTTTTTACAGTTTGGACTAACACCTCCCTCTGGAAAAATTAAAATTGAGCGATTTTTTTTGAGTAAGGCAATTGCCCGTTTAAGAGCTATTTTTCCAGAATTAGGACCGACGGGAATATGACCTGCCCAACTAATTAATTTATTTAAACCAAAAATTTTAAAAACATCTTCAGTTAAGAGAGCGTGAACCGGCTCTTTAATACTACTCATCACGTACAGAGGATCAAGAGTGCTTGGATGATTCACGGCAAAAATTTTTGCACCTCGAGGAAGTTGTTCATTTGCTTTGATTTGTCTTTTTAAATCAATTTTCGTGTAGAGACGAGCTAACGAGCGGCCAATAAAATATAAAAAGTTCTCTAAACAATAATTTTTTTTCATTATTTTCAGCAATTCATTAGGCCATACTTCTTGAATAACTGCAAGGGTAAGTTTGTTGCTTGTTTTTTAAAATGTTAAGAGCTATTTGTTTGCAATCACAGAAAAATCATATTAGAATGAAAGTCTATGAAGAAAAGCATATTTTTGATCACTCTGTTTTTATTAACTTTTATTTTACTTCGTCCAGTTTTGGCTCAACAAGGCAAAACACAAAATATAATTTCTGAGGAAACGGTGATAACTGAAAAACAAATTCAGCAGCAAGAAAACACTCAAAATCAAGGTGAAGAACAAAATTTGCGTATTGAAAACTCTCTTCAAGGCGAAACCATGGAAGTTGTATTAGAAGGAGACTCGGTCCAAGAACAAACAACTTCGAATAGAGATGATTCTTTGTCGAGAGTAAAAGGTCAAGGTTTAACCATGAGCGAGGGTGCCCAAATTGTCAAAGAAAGAAATAATGATGTAGCCAATCAAGTGCATAAATTGTTAATAGAAAGAGATTTTCGGGGCGGCATTGGTGAACAAGTGAAAACAATTGCTCAAAATCAATTAAAAGTTCAGGAAGAAGTTCAAAATAGATTAAGTAATTTAGAAAATAGACCCCTCTGGCAACGATTCTTTTTAGGTCAAAATCAAGACAATGTTGATGGTTTGCAAAATTCTTTAAGAAAAAATCAAGAGTACTTAACGGAATTACAAAGTTTGCTGGAAGATCAAGCTTTAAGTGCCGAAGATCGTTTAGCTGTTGAAGAAGCTTATTTAGAACTACAGGCTCAACAAGAATTAGTTGAAGTTCATTTGGAAAATATTTTGGGTGAATTTAGTGTTGTTGGTTTTTTTAAAAGATTATTTAATCGTTCTTAATTGAGAGCTTCTTGAATAAAATTTTGTAGTTCATTCCAATTATTATATCCAGCTTTGGGGACAAGTACGAAGCCATTGGTACTACTACTCGTGTTTAACACATTTTCTGTACTTAAATTGACATTTCTAATTTCAAACTCATGAGCATTAATTAATAAAGGAGCTAAATATTCCAG
Source organism: uncultured Pseudomonadales bacterium (assembly GCA_964432115.1). Lineage (GTDB taxonomy): Bacteria > Patescibacteriota > Microgenomatia > UBA1400 > PJMF01 > JAAZKO01. Next base: position 25,207 of record CAYSMC010000033.1, read on the forward strand.
AATTTCTAAATCAAAATTTGTGTAAACATGTTGTTTAACTTGTTTAAAAAATTGAGAAATATTGCTTAAAGCTTCTAAATCAAATAATTTTTTTCTAATACCATTTAAAACCTCTACTTGGCGTCGACTTCGATCAAAGTCACTAGAACTATGACGCGATCGGACATATTTGAGAGCGTCATCCCCCTCCATGTTTTGGACTCCAGCAGGGAAATAAATTGTTTCATAGCGACAAGCAAATTGTTTTTCCAAATCAAAACCACTAAGAGTAGCTGTTAATTGAGCAATTTCTTCATTACTATAACCACAAGGTTCAAGTTGTTTGCCCTCAATTGGATACCATTGATCTTCAAAATTTTCTGCTACTTCCACTTCGATACCGCTTAATTCTTGACCAATTAATCGTTGAAAACCAACAAAATCTACAGCTATAAAATATTTAATATTAAGATTGGTAACTGTAGACAATAGTTCTTTAGTTGCTTGGCCAGCATTAAGCATGGGTTCTGTACCAGTCATTTGAGAACTAAAAACATTATTAATTTTTCGGTAAGTACCATTGTTTAAATTGAGTTCTAAATCTCTAGGAATAGAAATAAAAGTGATGATTTGTTGTACAAAATCTAGATGAGCAATTTGAATAAGATCAGCTAACATACCTCCTTGATGTCCAGCGCCACCATAGCCGATTAATAAAATATTAAGCTCTTTTTGATCATCTGTTTCAATGTGACTAGTGTCTGAATTTAATTGATTGGCAATATTTGTTTTGGTGGTCATCTGCTCTTGATTTTTTTTCTTATTTTTCAAATGATGATAAGTAAAGGTGGCAGATACAATAATGATCAAAGTTAAGAAAAATAAAAAAGCCCAGTAAATATTTTTTTGTTTTTGATTAAATTGTTGATATGTTGTGACTAAACGCTGTCTAATTTTTTTAATCATAAGCTTATTTTAGTATAGCTTAAATGATATAATAAGAATATGTTAAGCAAATCTTTTTTTATTTTACAAAATAGTAATTTTCCTTACGATCAATTACGTTTTCCTGGTCAAGCTAGTGATGAGAAGGTCTTGTACTTAACTCGAGAACACTCGCTTTTTTTAATTTTTAGATTATTATTCATTCTGCTTATTGGTATTAGTATTATCTTGGCTAGCGTGATTTTAAATAGAGTTATTGGCCAAGTGTTTGCCAGTCAGCTATTATCCATCGTTTTATTAGGGATGTTATTAGTGTTTCTTTTATTTACGATTGTTGGCTCTTGGTGGGTTTTTACTTTATGGAAAAAATCTGTAGCGATTGTGACTAATAAACGTTTGATTAAATTTATTTATACCACTCCCGTGAATCGTTATAATATGAGTTTGCCTTTGGAAATGATTGTAGACACTAGTTCTCATAATCGTGGACTGTTAAGTTCTTATTTAAAAATTGGTAGTATTACGGCTCGTTCCAGTGCGAGTAGTTCTGGAGTAGCTACTAATGATAATTTGCGAGTGAATAAAAAATATTTTTATTTAGAAAACATTAAATATTTTGAAGATCTACAACAATATTTAAATAAATTAATTAATACTTTGCACAAACAACCAGCAGAATTAAATAAATTCAGACCATTTTTACCCCACTTAAAAGGGCAGGCTAGAGAAGAATTCTTAAGAGCTAATTATCCACAATACGCTAAATAGTCTTGGTGATGTATTAAGGGAGTGTTAAACTAACAGCATGAGAGATGATTTTGCCCAAGCTTTAGCCAATTTTCACTATGATTTGCCTAAGAACAAAATTGCCAATCAGCCCCTAGTAAAAAGAGATCAGTCTAAGCTTTTAGTACTTGATCGGCAAACCGGTTTATTGAGTGATTATCAATTTTTTCAATTAGACCAGCTTTTAACTGATCAAGATGTTTTAGTGCTTAATGAAAGTAAAGTTTTTCCAGCTCGGCTTTTAGGTAAAAAAGATACGGGTGGAAAAGTTGAATTGTTGTTATTAAAACAAATAGCTAGTGATAGTTGGCAAGCGATTAGTAAACCATCACTCAAATTAAAGCAACAGTTGTATTTTCCTCCACGAAATTATTTATCAGAGGACAATCTAGATTTAGAAGATTTACTACAAGCAACAGTTGTTGTTTGCAGTGATAGTTCTGCTCAAGTTGAAATTAAGTTTAATCGTGATGATGAAGGCTTATGGCAAGCAATTGAAAATTGTGGTTATACCCCATTGCCACCATATATCAAAAATCAACAAAATGAAGATCTGCGTCGTCAAGAATATCAAACTGTTTATGCAAAACATCTTGGTTCAGCTGCTGCCCCGACAGCAGGTCTACATTTTACCAAACAATTAATACAAAAAATAAAAAATAAAGGAGTGCAAATTGAAAAGATTGATTTAGCTGTAGGTTTGGGTACTTTTGCCAAATTAACGAGAGATAAATGGCAGAGTCAAACTCTCCATCAGGAATATTATCAAATTCAAAACGAAGTTGCTAAGCGCTTAATTAGAGCCAAAAAAACTGGTAAACGAATTATGGCGGTTGGGACGACTACGGCTCGCGCTTTAGAAAGTGCATTGATTAATATTGAAAAAGTTGAAAAAAAATCAGTCAAACCTAAAAAAAATTCTTTATTACTAAAAAGTGGTCAACAAAGTACCAATCTTTTCATTAATCCACCATACAAATTTCAGATGGTTGATGCTTTAATTACTAATTTTCATTTACCTGAATCAAGTTTGTTAATGATGGTCTCAGCATTTACTAGTCAACCTAATTCGCCTTTTATTTTTGAAAATTTTATTCAATCTGCGTTGGGCAAAGCTTATCAGCACGCCATACACGCTGATTATCGATTTTTTAGTTTTGGCGACGCGATGTTGATTGTTTGAACTTTTCTTGCTAGGCTGATCAGGAGCATGTCAAAGACTGAAAAGCAACAACTGAATTTATCTGAAGATAAAAAACTTGTTTTAAAGCAAATTTTGCACTGGTTAGAATTTAAAAGCAATAAACAACAATATTTAACAGTGGGCGGTTATGCGGGAACTGGTAAAACCACTTTAATAGCTGTTTTGCGACGCTTACTTTATAAAAAAAATCCTAAATTAAAAGTGGCTTTTGCTGCTTTTACTGGTAAAGCCACTCGAGTTTTACAAAATTATTTAACCGAATTTGATTTACTTTATAAGCAGGATTCTGTTAGCACCATTCATTCTTTAATTTATAGTGTAGTGGAAAATGAGCAGCAGCAAATTATTGCTTGGCGCAAAAAAGATCGTTTAAAAACGGATCTAATTATTATTGATGAAGCATCCATGTTGGATCAGGAAATTTGGTTAGATCTTTTATCATATCGCATTCCAATTTTAGCTGTTGGTGATCATGGGCAATTACCACCAATTCATGGTTATTTTAATTTGATGAAGGAACCAATGTTGCGTTTGGAGAGTATTCATCGTCAAGAGATTAATAACCCCATCATTGATGTGTCAATTTTGGCAAGAACTAAAGGTAGCATTCCGGTTGCTAGTTATGGTCGAAAAGTAAAAAAATTATTAAAGACTGATCCAGAAACAGCCGAGCAAGTAGAAAATTATTTACAAATGGCAGATGAAGAAACTTTAATTGTGTGTGCTTATAACAATACTAGATTAAAACTTAATCAATATTTGCGTTCTCTAAAGGGTTTTGAAGAAGAAGACCCCCAAGCTGGTGACCGAGTGATTTGTTTGCGCAACAATCACCAGAAACAAATTTATAACGGTATGTTGGGTACTATTGATCGAATTAGACGAATAGATAAAAATTTTTTTGAACTAATTGTTGATTTTGATGATCAAAATATGACTTATGAGGGTCTGGCAGTAGCTAAACAGTTTAATAGTCCTCAAACGATTAGTTTTAATAGTCAAGATAGACAATTGTTAAAAAAGGCTGATCTTTTTGATTTTGCCTATGCTCTAACGGTGCATAAGGCCCAAGGCAGCCAGGCTAAGCGAGTTATTGTGTTTGAAGAGCGATTTAAACAGATGAATGATGAAGATTGGCGACGTTGGTTGTATACAGCTGTCACTCGCGCCGAGGAAGAATTAATTATTATTGGTGATTAAATTATTAATATTTAATTAAATATAACAAATTTTTTAATGATTTAACGTATATAATTAACAAAGATTTATGAGTGTGCGGATCAACAAATTACTAGCCGATTTAGGTTTAAGTTCTCGTCGAGGGGCCGATCTGTTAGTTGTTGCGGGTAAAGTCAAAATTAATGGTCGTAAGGCAAAATTAGGAGAAAAAGTGAATTTAGCCAAAGATAAACTAGTGGTGAATGGTGAACTAATTAATCAACAATTATTACAAACAACAATCGATAGAGACAATTATGAATATTGGTTGTTAAATAAACCACCAGCAGTAATTTCAGCAATTAGTGATCCGGCCAATCGTCCAACAGTTATTAATTATCTAAAAAATAAAACTCAAGCTCGGTTGTATCCGGTGGGACGTCTTGACTATGATTCGGAGGGTTTGTTATTGATGACAAACGATGGTGAATTAACTTATTGTTTAACTCACCCCAAATATCAAGTAGAAAAAGAGTATTTAGTTGATGCTAGGGGAATTTTTAATCAAAATAAAATTATTAGATTAGAAAATGGAGTGCTGTTGGCTGGCAAAAGAGCTAAAGTGGATCAAGTTGAATTGTTAAACAAAGAAGGTCGAAATTTGCAATTAAAGTTTGTTCTTCACGAGGGGCGCAAACGCGAGGTTCGCCGACTATGTGCTAAAGTTGGTTGGGAGGTGCAGCGTTTGGTGAGAGTGCGTTTGGGTAATTTGCAATTAGGCAATTTGCAAGCTGGAACAGTGCGAAAATTAACCGAGCAGGAAATCACAGAATTAAAAAACAGTGTCAAATTAGAAAAATAAATAATGCCAAACAATTTTAAATATTTAATTTTTGATTTTGATGGTACTTTAGCCAATACCACAGAAATTTATTTAATAGCTTTTAATCGGATTCATGCTCGTTTTAATTTGCCAAAGATTGGCAAAAAAGACTGGAACAAGTTCCAGTCAAGCAGCATGAAAGATCTTTGTCTGGAATATAATATTGGCCCTGTTAAATTGTTAAAAATGGCTAAAGCAATTAATCAAGAATTTATTTCTTTAATTGCTCAGGCCGATTTTTATCCAGACATCAAGCAAACCCTATTTAGTTTAAAGAAAAACTATCAATTGGGAATTTTAAGCTCCAATGAGTTAAGCAATATTGAACGATTTTTTACTGATAAGAATTTATCCTTATCTAGTATTTTTTCTTTCTGGCGTTGTGAGAAAGAATTGTTTGGTAAAGATCGAGCGCTTAAAGCTTTGATGAAGGAACAAGAGATTGATTCGACGCAAATATTATATTTTGGAGATCAAGTGAGAGATATCGAAGCTTGTCAACGGGTTGATGTTCAAGTTGCTGCTGTCAGTTGGGGTTTTGTTAGTGAAGAGCTGTTGGCTAGTGCTAAACCCAATTATTTACTTAATCAACCCAGCGAGATAATGGATTTATTAGCTGTCTAGCTGTTAATTTTTCAGTTACAAGAGTATAATCATACTTTTGATTTTAGGAAATTCATGCAAATTCGTAATGTTGCTATTATTGCTCATGTTGATCATGGCAAAACCACTTTAATTGATGGGATGCTTAAGCAAACCCATGCTTTTCGTGATAATCAAGCAGAAATGTCTCAGGAGACGATTTTAGATAGTAATGATCTGGAACGAGAAAAAGGCATTACTATTTTAGCTAAAAATACTTCCATTAATTATCGAAGTAAAGCTGGTGAAGAAGTTAAGATCAATATTATTGATACTCCAGGACATGCAGATTTTGCTGGTGAGGTGGAGCGAGTAATTAGTATGGCTGATGGAGCCATTTTATTGGTTGATGCGGCAGAAGGGCCTTTACCTCAAACTAAATTTGTTCTCCAGCAAGCAATTAAACAAAAAATACCAATTATTGTTTTAATTAATAAAATTGATCGTCGAGATAGTGAACCACAGCGGGTTTTAAATCAGGTTGAAGAGTTGTTTTTAAGTTTAGCTGACGACAGTGCTCAACTGGATTTTCCCGTTTTATATTCAGTTGGCAGAATGGGTAAAATTTGGTCAGAATTACCTGAAAAGAATCAGGCCGAATTTTTAAGTAAAGAAAATGGTAATTTACAACCCTTGTTTGAAGAAATTATTCACACTATTCCTGCTCCACAAACTAATTCACAAAAGCCGTTTAAAATGCAAGTATCAACTCTTGATTTTGATTCATATAAGGGCATTTATGCTATTGGCAAAGTTACACAAGGATTAGTTAAAAGTGGTCAGCGCTTAATTATTTTACAAGAACAAGAAAAAGTGGGTGAAATGACTGTTGCTCATTTAATGGAGAGCGCTGGTTTAGAAAAAAAAGAGATTCAACAATCACGACCAGGAGATATTATCGCTATTACTGGAGCAGACAAGATTGCTATTGGTCAAACATTGGCAGCTTTAGGTGAAACTGAGGGTTTCCCAATGATCAAAATTACCGAACCAACGCTTAAAATTCAAATTGCCGCTAATAGTTCCCCTTTTGTTGGCAGGGAAAGTGAATTTTGCACAGTTCGTCAGTTGGCTGAACGACTCAAACGTGAACAAAAAACTAATTTGGGTTTGCGTATTGAGCAGAAAGAGGGAGGTATTTTTATTGTAGCGGGACGAGGTGAACTACATTTGTCTATTTTAATTGAAACAATGCGTCGTGAGGGTTATGAAATGGAAGTTGGTCGTCCTCAAGTTATTTTTAAAGAAATTGATGGAGTTAAGCAAGAACCAGTTGAAGAATTAGTTGTTGAAATTGAACAGGATTATGTGGGAATTATCACTGAAGAATTGGGGAAACGTCATGCCCAATTGCAAAGTAGCGTCACTAATCATAGGGGTGTGAGCCGAATGGTTTATCAAATTACTAGCCGCAACCTTCTTGGTTTTCGTAGCGAAATTTTAACTAAAACTAAAGGCAATGGTTTATTTACCAGTTCTTTCTTACATTATGCTCCCCTGCAAGATAAAAGATTAAAATTAAGAAATGGAGCCCTGATTGCTACTGAAACTGGCATGGTTACTGCTTATGCCTTAGAAAGTGTTCAGCAGCGAGGAAAAACCTTTGTTATTCCTGGTGAACAGGTTTATGAAGGACAAATAGTTGGTTTGTGCAAGCAAAAAGGCGATTTAGAGGTAAACGTCTGTAAAAGTAAAAAATTAACTAATTTTCGTTCTAATGCAGAAGTAATGATAGTGCTCAATACTAGAATCGATTTAAGTCTTGAGCAATCTCTAGATTTTATTGAAAATGATGAATTGCTTGAAGTTACTCCGCAAAATCTTCGTTTACGTAAGCGTTATTTAAACAAATTAGAACGTAGTAAAAAAACCACCCAAAGAATTAAGAATTGTTAACAATGAGTGTTAAAATAGAGCTGTGTCTGATTTTACAGAACCGCTAGCTTCAATTTTGCGCCCCAAGAATTTAGATGAATTTGTTGGTCAAAATCATTTGGTGGGTCAAGGTAAACCTCTAAGCGCCATGATTGCTTTGGGCGCACCTTTTTCTTTAATTTTTTGGGGACCTCCTGGAGTTGGTAAAACCACTTTGGCTAAAATTATTGCTAGGGAAACGGGTCGTTCATTTATCGAATTATCTGCTGTTTCTGCCAGCAAAGCTGATGTTAAAAAAGTGCTGGATCAAACAAGAGAACAAAAGACTTTATTAGAATCTTACCAAGCACCAGTTCTTTTTTTAGATGAGATTCATCGCTTTAATAAAGCTCAACAAGATTTTTTATTGCCCAGTGTGGAAAGTGGCCAAATAGTATTAATTGGTGCCACCACGGAGAATCCGTCCTTTGAAGTGATTGCTCCTTTATTATCCAGAATGAGAGTGTTTGTTTTACATCCCCTCAAAAATGAAGAACTAGTTTTAATCATTGATAAAGCACTCAAACTTTTAAAAATAAAAAAAATTGCCAAGTCAAGTCAAGAGTTTTTATTAAACTATGCCGATGGTGATGCTCGTAAATTATTAACCATCATCGATAATGCTTACGCTCTTTATGGGGATTTAAAATTAACTTCACTAAAAAATGCTTTGCAGTCTAAGCAAATTCTTTACGATAAAAAAGGCGACGAACACTACAACATTATTAGTGCTTTTATTAAAAGCTTACGAGCTAGCGATGTCGATGCAGCCTTATATTATTTAGCCAGAATGGTCAAGGCTGGAGAAGATCCTAAATTTATTGCCAGGAGAATGGTGATTTTTGCTAGTGAAGACGTGGGTATGGCTCAACCAACAGCTTTGGTAGTGGCTAATGAAGTGTTCGAAGCAGTGATGAAAATTGGTTATCCAGAAGCCCAAATTAGTTTGGCTCACGGCGTGGTTTATTTAGCTTTAGCTAAAAAGATCGCAGTGCTTATGATGCTTATTTCAAAGCGCTGGCAGATGTAGAAAAATATGGCAATTTGTCCATCCCGTTTAAATTGCGCAATGCGCCCACAAAATTAATGAAAAATTTAAAATATGGTGAAGGCTATGTTATGTATAAACCAGGAAAAGATCAAAGAGAAGAAAGTTATTTACCCGATAAAATTAAAGGAAAAAGATATTATCAAAGTAAATCGAAAGGTTAAAATGTCTGATCAAAATTTACAAAATTGTTGTTTAAACTGTCAATGCCAGGTTTGTAAGCATTCTGCTGGTAATGGTGCGAATAGCGTTTCAAGCTTTCCCCTAATTGGTGATAAGTTTCCTGATTTAGAAGCTCATAGCACTCATGGTCGTTTATCTTTCCCCAAAGATTTAATGGGCAAATGGACAGTGTTGTTTAGTCATCCAGCAGATTTTACTCCGGTCTGTACCACTGAATTTGTATCTTTTGCTAAATACGCTCCCCAATTTAAAAAAATTAATACTCAGCTAATAGGTCTATCAATTGATCAAGTTTTTTCTCACATTAAATGGGTGGAATGGATCCAGGAAAATTTAGATATTAAGATTCCCTTTCCTATCATTTCAGATAATACTGGTCGAGTGGGCAAGCGCCTCGGCATGATTCATGAAAAACAAGGGACAGATACAGTGCGAGCAGTATTTGTGATGGACGACAAAGCAGTTATTCGTTTGATTCTCTATTATCCTCAAGAAGTGGGACGCAACATGGCAGAAATTTTGCGGGCAGTTAAGGCCCTGCAGTTTTCCACCGCTAATAAAGTAGCGATGCCGGCCAACTGGCCTGAAAACGAATTGGTAGGTGATCATGTTATTGTGCCACCAGCTAAGACTGAAGTTGAGGCCAAAGCCAGAGCGGGTAAAAGAGATTGTTATGATTGGTGGTTTTGTCATAAAAAGGTAGTAGCCAAGAAAAAATAATTTCATTTGTTCTAATTTTTAAACTAGCTTATAATAACAACTTGAGTGCGCGCCCATAGCTCAGCTGGATAGAGCGTTTGTTTGCGGAACAAAAGGCCAGAGGTTCGAATCCCCTTGGGCGCACAGTTTATTTCATAATTTGCTAATTTAGTTTCAACTATGTAATTTTTAATAAAATGGTTTTTTTAATTAAGCTGGGTTAAAATAGACAAATGACACCCAGAGAACATAATGATTCTTTTTTAGCTGGTCTTTTACGAAAAAAAGCCGCAGTAGAAGAAATAGAAAATGAAACTGGAGCTAATGTAAATTCAGCCCTTAAGGAAGTTGATCGGCAAATTAGTCAGTGCTTATCTGGTGGTAACCCGATTAAAGGTAAAGGAGTGACTAAATCTGGAGAGTTAGATTAAAGCTAGGAAGGGTCGCATAGTGGCTATTGCATCAGCCTCGAAAACTGACGCCTTTTTGGGCATCGCGGGTTCGAGTCCCGCCCCTTCCGCTCTAACTTTATGAAAAAATTAATTATCTCAGACACCCATCTTTCCAGATTTAATAAAAAACAATTTAGTTTTTTGCGTGATTTAATTAAATCTGTAGATGAGGTGATTATTAATGGTGACTTTTGGGATAGTTGGTGTATCTCTTTTGAAAAATTTGTCAATTCAAAGTGGCAACAATTATTTGATTTACTGCTTGAAAAAAACACTATTTATATTTATGGCAATCACGATCCTAAACACTTGTGTGATGAGCGTTGCTCATTATTTGCTGTGAAAACTTGTAATAGTTATCAATTTGAATTATTGGGTCAAAAATTTCATTGTGAACATGGTCATCATTTAATGACTCATTTTAACATGAGTAACTTTATTAATATTTATTATAAATTACTACATCGTCAACCCAAAGTACTTTGTTATTTAATTGCTGAATTTGAGCGCCTACTTTTTTATGTGTTTCCCAACACCAACAGGCACTCCAAAGTTGGTCAGCACACTAATCAAATTCTTAGAAAAAATTTGCACCATAAATATATTAATATTTATGGTCACTCTCACTGTGCAGATTTAGATTTGGAGAATAATTTTGTTAATAGTGGTTCTATTATGTGTAAAAATGCGAGTTATGTATTGATTGATAATAAAAAAATTAGATTAGAACGCATGAGATATTAATTTTTTTCCGCTATAATTCTATTTATGAAAAGTAGACAAAAAAAATTAGGTTTAGCTCTTGGTGGTGGTGGTTGGCGAGGCTTAGCTCACATCGGGGTCATTAAAGAATTATTAAAAAACGAAATTGAAATTAGTTATATTGCTGGTAGCAGTGCTGGAGCGTTAGTGGGTGGGATGTATGCTGCTTTTCAAGATATTGACAAAGTAGAAGCCATATTTCGTGAAAACATGAATTATCGCCGCCTACTTTATGCTTTTTCTGATCCCAAACCAAAGTGGGGCATTTTTGCTGGGGATAAGATGCAGGATCTTTTTGAAAAATATTTAGGTAAACGTCAAATTGAAGATTTAAAAATCCCCTTTTGTGCTTTGGCTTGTGACTTATTGACTGGTCAAGCGGTAGAGTTGCATAGAGGTAAATTAAGCAAAGCCATTCATGCCAGTATATCTGTACCATTTTTCTTAAAACCAGTTAAGTGGGGCAAGATGCGCTTGATTGATGGTGCGGCGGCTGTGCCCATACCAGTTAAAACAGTTAAACAAATGGGAGCTGAAATAGTGATTGCCGTTAATTTGCAAAAAAATCATTTTCCAATGATCGACCACAAAATTTCTGCTTTTAAAACTGCTTTAAAAACCTCTCAAGTGATGCTTTATCATTTGGCGGAATATAATCAAGAATCAGCCGATTTAGTGTTGTTGCCTGATATAGATGAAAATGGCGATTATAAAAATCCATTTTTAGGATTTGTCAAACGCGGTGATGTTTTTATTGATGGTGAAGAGGTGGTTAAAGAGAATATTGAAGAGATAAAAAAATTATTGTTTTAAATAAATTATAAAAAAGTTAAAAAAAATGACTCAAATTACCAAAAAAATTATTTTAACCATTAAAAAATCGGCAAATTCCCACAAGGCTCAACATTTTCAGCGTTTTTTTAAAACTGGAGTTGGAGAATATGGTGAAGGAGATTTGTTTTTAGGTTTAACTGTTCCAGAACAAAGATTGATTGTCAAAAAATTTGCTGATCAAATTGTTCTTGAGGATTTAGCTATTTTAATTGTTAGTCCATATCATGAAATTCGTTTAGTTTCATTATTATTATTGGTTGAACTTTTTCAACAAGCTCGTGATCAGAAAGAAAAAAAACAATTAGTTGACTTTTATTTAGCTCATTCTACTTATATTAATAATTGGGATTTGGCTGATTTGTCTGCATATAAAATTGTGGGCCAGTATTTATTTGAAATAAATCAGGAAAAAAATTCTCAAAAAACTCCAAAGGTATTAATTAAACTAGCAAGATCAAGTTTGCTATGGGATAGGCGCATTGCAATATTATCTACTTTTCCTTTTGTCAAAGCTGGACAATTTTTACCCACTTTAGAATTAGCCAAAATCTTAATTAATGATCAAGAAGATTTAATGTACAAGGCGGTTGGTTGGTTATTGCGAGAAGTTGGCAAGCAAGACGAAAAAATCTTAACTGATTTTTTAGATCAATATACTTTGCAAATGCCTCGCACTATGTTGCGTTACGCCATTGAAAAATTTCCTGATGAAAAGAGGCAATCTTATTTAAAGAAAAACTAATTAGGTCGATGAAAATAAAAAGTCGTGTTTTGCTGCGGTATGTTTTTTATTGAAAATCTTTTGGCAAAATCTGTTGTTAATTCAGGGATAAGGACTTGAATTGCTCCAGGTAAATATTCGAGCACTATTGCTTGCAAATTTTTTTTAGCGATATAGTAATCATCATCTTCATGAAGTCCTTGATTAAGCATGCTGCCAGCCGGAATAAGAATTTTCTCCTGATTTTTTCCCATATTTTATTATATCAATTAATATCAAATTTTGTAAGAAACAATAAAATTAATTTATTTTTTTTATCTACTTAAGGCTTTTAGCTTAAGGAAAAAACGCTATAATAAGACATCTTTAAGGAGGTGTCGCATAGCGGTCAATTGCACACGCTTGGAAAGCGTGAGCCTCGCGGCTTCAAGGGTTCGAATCCCTTCACCTCCGCAGTCAAGAATAAATAAAGTGAATTCTTGACTCGTACCCGAATGGTACACTGCCGATTAGTAATATTATTGGATTAATTATGAAAAAAATAATCATTGCTATTTTAGGAATTGCTTTATTAATTGTTGGAGTTTGGTTTTTTTGTAAAAACAAAAGATTAGAAAGTTTAAATAAAGAGTCAATAGTTTTGCAAGAAACTTATGATATCTCCAAAGAATATCTGTCTTTGCGTTATCGCACTGATAATATTTTGGTCAATGCTAGGGAATATGCAGACTATGTCACCTGGGATGCAGACATGACTCAACTAATTAAGGATTGGGAAGAGTTAGCTAAAGAAACAGAAGAATTGGAACAATCGGCCACCAATATTGCCGACACAGTCGCCAGCAATTTTAAGTTAGTGCAAAAAACTCATGCCTACTCTGCTCAAGAAATTTCAAACATCTACGATAAAGCGCCGAAATTTAAGGGTATCGCTGCCATAGCCAAACATCTTAATGTGGATGCCAAAAGAGCCCAAATCATTTTAGATTCAGCTCAAGCTCAAATTAACTCTGGTGTTTTTAGCGAAGAAGGAGATGCTTTTGAAAATTTGGAAAATACAGCCATAGTGGTCAAAGATGGTTGTAAGGTAGCTGGTTTTGTTGGCGGAGTAGTTATAACAGGAGGTGCAGCTGGATTTGCCGCTGCCGGTACAATGACTCAAGTTGGGGTAGTCATTGTTGGTGCTGATCTAGCACTAGAAGTGACTGAAGATGGAGCACAAATTGCATTTGGAGATAAGAACAAAGTCTCTTCTTTTGTCAAAGATGTTAGAACAGTGACTGAGCCCATTGCCACCGTCATTTCAATCACTAGTATTCCTAGTAATTTAAGTAGCGCCTATGGCAAATTTGATAGTATCATGGTTGGACTAGAGCAATTCAGAGAATCAGCTCAGGAAGGTAAAGTAATTGGTGTAGACCTAAAGAATTTTGCCTATCAAAAACCCTTCCAACGCATCCGTCAAACAAAATACCCAGGAACAGTGACTGCTGCTGAATTGGAAATGGCCGAAGTCGAAACTTGGTTGCAGAGTCTAAACCAAGAGTATAAACCCATGACTCAAGAAGAGGTCAAAGAATTTTTATCAAGCTCAGCTAAAGACACTCAGCAAGAGCAAGCAATTGAAGAACAAGAATTTGTAGAAGAAGTTGGTCCGGTACAAGAAACTGACAAAGATTTCTCTACTGGATCACAGGCAATGGCTGGCACTTATAGTGGGAGCGCGATCCTGCAACACGTCGAAGAAGACGTGGAGGCTGATGAAAGTCTGGCAGTGACCTTACAACTCAATGAGTCCGGTACTGGTACGGCGACAGTGTATGGCTATAGTGGGGATGCACAATACGCAGGCAATAATGTTAGTTTTTCTGTAACAATGAAGGAGAACGGCGCGGCGGTGAATTGTTCGTTTAAGGGTAAGGCAAGCCACAGTGGTAGCCAGACTGTAATTAGTGGTGATTTGTACTGCAGCATGATGGGCATTACTTTTGCTACTTATTCTTGGAGTGCTCAGAAGTAAGCAACACTACAAATTATGTCAACAAAACCATCTTGCTATCAAATAATTTGTCAGCAATGGCAAAAACACAAGTATTTTTTTTCTTTTTTATTGTTAATTATCTTGGCTATTATTTTAAGATTACCTTTTTTAAGTATTTTTCCACCAGCCATGGTGCAGGATGAAGTGGGCTTGGGGTATTCAGCTATCAGTATTGCTGAAACTGGCAAGGATGAATGGGGAGAAACTTATCCTCTATTATTTAAATCATTTGGTGAATATAAATTGCCAGTGTTTGTTTATGTGACTGCTATTTTATATAAAATAATTGGCTGGCAACAGGTGTTGCCAAGAATTACTTCTGCCCTGGCCGGTGTAATTTTAGTTTTCTTGACTGTATTATGGGTTCGACAGCTAACTAAATCCAAAAAATTAGCCTTATTAGCCGGATTAATATTGGCTACTAGTCCTTGGACTATTCATCTCAGCAGAATGGCTTTGGAAAGCAATTTGGCTTTAGTTTTTTTTATGGCTGCTCTATTGATGATTAGTTCACAAAAATCGTCTTTAAAAGTGATACTGGCTGCCATCTTTTTTAGTTTAAGCAGTTACACTTATAATGCTTATAAATATTTAGTGATTTTATTTTTAACTTCATACATTGTCGGCATTCTTCTTTTTTATTACAAAAAAATTACAAGTCAAAAACAACTCCTAAAAAATCTGCTGGCTATTTTATTAATTTCTAGCTGTTTGTCTTTACTCATCTTTTTTGCCAAAGGAACAACTGTAAGGCTCGATCAAACTTTTTTATTAAATTCAGAACAACAACTTGGTTTATATAAACATTATGAAAACAATTGTCATCTCGCTCTTAATGCAATTAGTCCCCGTTTAAATGTACTTTGCAGACTGCAGTACAATAAATTTTCTAGAGCGATACTTATAGTTGTGGACAGTTATACTAAACATTTATCTCCAGGTTTTTATTTTTTTTCTGGAGATAGTGAACCAGGTAGAAACCCTACCCAAACTGGTCAATTTTATGCTCCACTGTTAGTTTTTTGTTTATTTGGAGTAGTAACTATGATCAAAAATCCAAAAAAATATTTACTAATTATTGTTGGTTTTTTAACCGCTCTTTTGCCATCTGCCGTGTCTGGTAATCCTCACGCAATTAGATTATCGGCAGCCATTCCCTTCGTTTTATTGATGATTATATGGGGTTATCAGTCTGTGCAGAAATTAATCTTACGTAAAAAATTATTTGATTGGCTGTTTGTCTTGTTGATTTTATTATCAACAATTTTTTATTCTATAAAATATATGGCTAGTACTTATGTGGCTTGGGAAAATACCGGAACCTATTTATCCTTTGCTAAAAAAATTGCCAAGCTAAGTTATGACTATGCCGAGCGAGGTTATGTGGTTTATGCTGATTTTAACCTCTATCCAGAGCCACATATTTATTATGCTTATTGGAATAAAATTGATCCATTAATTGCTCAGCAATCTTTTGTTAATGTGTTAAATGAAGCAGATGGTTTTTCACGACCTAGACAGTTTGGCGATCAGGTGTTTTTTGAGAAAGGTGATACAGATCTTATAAATTGTCAAAGTGATACCATTCCTTTAATTGTTTATTTTAGAAAAGAACCAATTTCGGGTGTTCAGGCTGTGCAAATTATCAGGGACAATGCCAATATATATGATTTTGCTTATGTTTATGAAAGTTGGCAATTTTGTTCAATTGAGAATTAAAGCAATTACTAAAAAATATTGCATTTTTGTCCTTCTCAAGCTATAATGTCCCATAATGTTAAATAACAAGACGATGGTCAAATTTTATCAAAAGGCCCCCGTCAAATTTCTGTTAAAAAAAACTAAAGGTCTGAAAAAGTTGGCTGTGACTTCTTTTGCTTTCAGCATAATATTTTTATTGTTAAGCAATCCTTTTCTTAGTTGGCAAGGAATTAAGAATTTACCAAATATACTTAATAAATCAAAAGAGATCATCTCAACTATTCCTGAATTTATCAAAAATTTGCCAGAGGAAGCAGAAAAAAATACTTTTGCTTTCTTTGATTGGACTAAGATGCAGTTAGATAATGCTTGGCCAATTTTTGCCAGAGAAAAAGAAGAGAGTCAAGAAGCGGGTCAGAGTGCCTCAACACAAGTGATAGATACACCCGATTACGCCACTTTGCCTTTTTATATCGAAATTCCCAGCTTAAAAATATATGAAGAGGTGCACGCCAATATTGATCCCAATGAAGCCAAAGAATATCAAATAGCTTTGGAAAATGGAGTAGCTCACGCACTCAACTCAGCTTTTCCAGGTCAAGACAAGTTGATTTATATCTTTAGTCATTCCACCAATGGCATTTGGAATGTTGAGGCATACAATGCTGTTTTTTATCAAATTAAAGATTTGGCCATTGGCGATCAGGTAATTTTGCATCTGGGCGATGAACAATTTATTTATGAGGTTAGCGCTCAAGATATAGTAGCCAGTAGTGAAGTAGATTTTGTTAATAATTTAAAAGAAGAGAACATCTTATTATTGCAAACCTGTTGGCCTCCGGGAACTAGTTGGCAGCGTTTATTTGTCAGTGCTGTGCCTGTGCTAGGCGAATAGTATCCCATAATATTGACAATTAATAATTATAAATATATAATATATGCTCATAAATAATAAAATATCAATTAGAGTACCTATGAAAAAAATAATTTCTTACCTTTTAATAGTGATCGGTCTTTTTCTATTAGCTATAAATGTAGCTAATGCTAGAGAGTGTCACACTGTTTATGGTGGTGGTGAAGTCTGTGAAAACGGTGACATTAGTTTGGACAAAAAAGTTTTTAATCCCGAAGCTAATGAATATTGGGATAATATTGCTGCTAGTTCTTACACTTTTGCTCCTAATCAAGAAGTAAAATTTAGACTACGTATTAAAAATATTGCTGACGTTGAAGTCGATGGCGTTCGTTTGGAAGACGATTTTGCTCGTTTAGTTGATTATATGGTTTACATCGGCGCCGATGGCGAAAGTTATCCAATTGAGTTTGAAGACAATGTGCTCAAATTTGATTTTGATGATGTCGCTGCTGGTCAAGAAATTACCGTGTATTTTAACGCTCATTTTAAAGCCGAAAGTGAATTACCAGTTGGGACTACTTGTATCACTAATAAAGCTAAAGTTTATTCCAAAGAAGATGATGTAAGCGACAGCGATTATGCCAGTTTCTGTGTCAAAGCAGATGAGGGGCAAATTATTAGTGAAGTTACTCCAGATACTGGTTTTGATTTAAGCACTATTTTAGCTCTCGAGGCTGTAGCCTTGGCTGGTTTAGGTGCTTTTGCCCTAACAAAAGCTAAGAAAATTAGTAAATAATTGTTTTAATTAAAAATGAAAAAACCCTTCTTTTACAGAAGGGTTTTTTTTAAAATAAAAGAAACATGTGTGAGGCTTAATTATTTATTGTTTAGCCTGGAAAGGAATCTCAATTTAACATCCCATAATATTGACAAAAATGACTTTATTTGATATACTTTTACATACTTATCAAATCTTTTTATTAGAGAACAGATTTTGACATTCCAATCTTTTTTCCCAACCCCTCGTGTCGAAAATTGTTCTCTACTTGAAAGAGTAGAAGAAGGAGCTCTTAAGTAAGGTCTTAAAACCTGAGAATCGCTTTCAGAGTTTTGAGTCACTTACAAAAAGAGACGCACCTTAACAAGGAGGAAAAGAATGCCCTAGGCATTTTGGTCCAGCTTTTGTGACAATCATTGCAATGTGGTTGTTAGAGAAGCTGGTCCAATTGTGCCGAAAGGCAAGGGACGAGCCGGTGGCCACTGACGTGCAGTGGAAACTTTCGCGCTAAAAAGGAGAATGCCATGCGCAAAAAAATGTTTATTTTGGTTTGTGTACTTTTAGTGGCGAGCTTGCTCGCCGCCTGCAAACCGCAGGTTACCGTCAATGTTCCAGAGCAAAAACCACCAGATGTTGTGGTAAATGTTCCAGAACAGGAACCTCCGTCAATCAATGTGGAGGTGATTGTTCCCAAAACATCAAAAGAAGCAGAACCGGTTGAAGAACCAGAGTTGGTTGAAGAACCCGAGCTCGTTGAAGCTTCTGAAGCCATAGTCGTCCAAAATTGGGCTAAATGCCCATTGGAGGACAAAGGCGTTCGCCTCGAATTTGATGGTCCGAATGATGGTGAATTTTACCTCATTTCTGGCCTCAGCGAGGATTTTGCAGTCTATGAAGGCTGTAATTTCCTATTCGAGGGCCGTCAATTTTTGACCGAAGAACACCATATTTGGGTCTTCCAAGATCCAGATTGGCAATTGAAGGTTCGAGAGGGTAGCCTCTGGGCTTATCCCTCAGACTGGAACATGGTTGACTTCTCAACTGAGAAGCCGCCGATCGTAGCCGAGTTCGTAACCGCGAAGCGGCAAAATCAGTTGATTAACGGCTATGACTGGGTAATTTTTGTCCACGACGGTGAGATTCTTTATGAATTTCCCGTTGGGCAAGATACGCCCAAAGTAGTTTTACCCGACAACGCCGACTTCACAGAACCCGAACCACTCGTGGTTCAAGGCGTCTGGGATGGTGAGATGTTTGATGCCTCAATTGGGGCAGAAAATACAATCACCGTTTCGATGTTGGATGGACAATTGTTTTATTGGGCGAATGCCCAAGACAACATTGTCTACAAAACCGTTGAAGCCTGGATCATGCCGTCAGCATGGTCGCTCGAACAGATTGAGAGTTGGGCAGAACAAAATTTTCCCAACCAAAGTTTGGTCGAATACAACGGCGGCTAATCTTTCCTCCTTGCCCACGTCTACCTCTAGAAAAGAAGACGTGGGTAAAGCAAAGCTCATCAAATAGCATTGGTGATTTTTGCTTTACTAAAAAAATCATGAAATTAACTAAGAAAACCTACCAGCGTTTTAATGATCCAGCTACTTTACTGCTAGTATCTAGTTTTCCGCTGCAGGGTGAGGAAATTGCCAAGCGCAATGCGGTTTCACGTTATAGCAAATTTTTACTTGAGCATTTTCCAGATCAGCAACAAGTGGTGGTGCTGTGTGAGCAGGTCACAGGTCAAAATAATCAAGCTTATTTGCTCAAAGATAATATTTTAGTGATTCCTACTTACACTATCAATTCACTGAAACTTTTTGCTCAATTAAACCAGCAATTTAAGCGTTTTCCTCAAGTTAAAAACATTCTTTTACAATTTGAATTTAGTTTATTTGGTAAAGAAATTATTACCTTTTTATTGCCCTTTTTCTTTATTTGGCAGCGCTTGTTTGGTAAAAAGGTTTATACCATGCTTCATCAGGTGGTTTTGGATTTATCTACTTTATCAGGACAGGTAGCTTTGCCTGCCAGTTCAATCAAAACCTTGTTTTTTAATGGGGTGATGCGTCTTTTTTACAGTATTTTAGGCTTAGCTAATCAACAGGTTTTAGTTCATGATCAATTTTTAGCTGACAAATTACGTTTCTTAGTGCCTCAGCGCAAGTTAGTCATTATTCCTCATGGAATCAATGGTTATCGGGGCTTTAAACAGCTACAAAAAGATAGTTTTAAGAGAAGTTTGGGTTGTAAAGCTAGCGATCAATTAGTTTTAGCTTATGGTTATCATTCTTGGTATAAAGGTACGGATTGGTTAATAAAAAACTTTTTGCGTTTAAAAAAATCTGGTCAGTTAGCAAAAAACACCAAGTTATTGTTAGCTGGAGATGTGGCTCCTACTCAAAAAAATCAGCTTCATTTACAAGATTTTTACCATAATCTCAGCAAGTTGATTGAAAACAATGGTCAAGACATTATTCACACTGGTTTTGTACCAGAAAAAGAGGTGGCGAAGATCTTTGCTATTGCCGATTTGGTGGTTTTTCCTTATCGCGCGCGCATGTCTAGTTCTGGAGCTTTAGCTTTAGCGCTGCAATATCGCAAGCCTTTTATTTGTTCCAAGTTTTTTGCCGAAAATTTAGTGACTGATGAGTTGAAAAAACTGGCTGAAAAAAACAAAATCGCTACTGATCGATTGCTGTTTGATTTAAATTATTCTTCTTTTACTAAAGTTTTCTTAAATAATTGGCAGAATCAATCTCTAAGTAAAAAAATGACTGCTTTTGGTCGCCAGGTATCCAAAGCTCATGAGTGGAGCGAGGTTGCTTTGCAATATTTAACTGTTATTGAGCAAGCTAAAAAACAAGCCGTCAGAGCTACTAAGGTGCAAAAAGTTTACTTTTGGCAAAGACCAGCTTATTCCCAAGCTGGCACTTAAGCTGAATTTTTGTATACAATTAAGTTATGAAATTTTTTTCTCTATTAAAAAAAGTCTGGCCCCAGCTTTTTTTATTTCTTCTAGTAACCCTTCTTGTTTATCTGAATTTTACTCCAGCTACTTATTTAATTGGCTGGGATAATCTACAGGTTGAACTTGATCTCGGCATTAATCTAGAAAGAGCTTTTAATGTCTCTTGGCAGGAATATCAGGGCTTAGGTTTATTAGGAGGCATGGGACATGGAGCAGATCTAGTCAGGCAGATTTTGTTGTGGCCTTTTTCGCTTATCTTAAAGCAAAATTGGCTGCGTTATTTTTGGAATTATTTGGCTTTATTGTCTGGTGTTTGGGGGGCTTATAGTTTATTTGCTTATTTATTAAAGAATAATAAACAATATCAACTTTTGGCTTTACTCGGCGCTAGTTTTTATCTATTAAATCTTGGCACGGTGCAAAATTTCTACGTTACTTTTGAGCCTTTTGCCGCTTTTTTTGCTTTTTTTCCCTGGTTAATTTATTACTTTTTAACTTATCTTGAACGATCCAACAAAAAAAATCTGCTGGGCTTTATCGCTTTTTCTTTATTAGGAACAATTTTTGGCTATGTGCAGACGGTTTTTATTGTTTATCTGCTAGTTTTGTTATTAATCATGGCTTTTTTTCTGTTCAAGAAAAAAATTACTTGGAAAAAAGTAGGCTTAATTTTATTAGTGGTTTTTTTGACCAATGCTTTTTGGTTATTGCCGGTGGTTTATTTCACGATTTTTGCAAGTGCCACCACCCTAGCAGCCAAGATTAACTTGATGTCTACTGAGGTGACCTTTTTAAAAAATAACCAGTTTGGTAGTTTTACTAATTTGGCCACACTTAAAGGTTTTTGGCTTGATCATACTGATTTTAACCAGTGGGGCAACAGTGTTTATTTAATGGATGTTTGGAAAAGCCATTTAAATCAGGGATGGCTGGCAGTTTTAACTTGGCTTTATTTTGCCTTATTAGTTCTTGGTATTGGATCATTATTTTTGGCTAAAAAGAGCCAGTCGCATTTGCGTCACAGCCATTTGTCAATTTTAGTGGTTTTTTTGTTTACGGCTTTTATTTTGGCCGGTTCCAATCCACCCTTAGCTTTTGTTTATGACTTTTTGCGCCAAGTGGTGCCTTTATTTGGTCAAATATTTCGCTCAGCCTTTACCAAATGGATCGTTCCCTACAGCTTATTTTATAGCTTGTTGTTGACTTTTGGTTTAGCTTTTCTTTTTTCTTTTTTCAAAAAGAAAATCTGGCAATTTCTTATAGCCGGCGCATTTTTCTTATCTTTAATTTTTTATTCCTTACCTAGTTTTACTGGTAATTTCTTTTATTCTCGCTTGCGAGTGAGTGTTCCCGATGCCTATTTTCAAGTGTTTGATTATTTTAAAAATGAGGCGCCAGAGAGTAGTCGGATTGCTAATTTGCCTCAGCATACTTTTTATGGTTGGCAATGGAATGATTGGGGTTATCGTGGCTCTGGTTTTATTTGGTACGGGATTAAACAGCCAATTTTAGATCGGGCTTTTGATGTCTGGAGTGAGGCCAGCGAGCGCTATTATTGGCAATTACAGGCAGCGCTAGATAAAAAGGATATTGCTGCATTGGAAAATGTTTTAGCTCAATATGCAGTTGATTATTTGCTACTTGATGAATCAATTATTAATCGCAATACCAAAAAGCCTTTTAATTATCAGGCACTCAAAGAGTTTTTACAAAGTGCAGACAATATCGAATTAATTGAGCAATATGATTTTATAAGTATTTATCGGGTTAATAATCAAGCACAAGAAAAGAGCCAGGACTTTATTACTTTGTATAAAGATTTGCCTTTGCTAGCCAATGACTATCGTTTTGCTTGGTCTGATCAAGCCTTTAGTGACTTTGGCCATTATTTAACTATGGATAATCATAATTTCTCTATTGAAGATCTGAATATTGATGCCATTTATCCCTTTCCCGCCCTGTTTAGCAACCATTGGCAGGAGGATTTAGAATTTTCTTTAACCAAAGATGACAGCTACTTTTATCTAAGTAGTTTGAAAGACAGCCCAAGCGCCGATTTTCAATTGCAGTTAGCAGATTTGATGAAATCTGAAGAGCAGTTGCCTTTTCGCTTAACTTGGGTAGTGGAGGATAATTTGGCGAAACTCAATTTTAGCTTGCTAGCCCCAGAAATTATTGATAGCCAGCAAGTAACTCATTTTACTCTAGAGAAAGAATTTATTTTTGATGCGCGATTGTGTATGGCTAGCGAAACTTGTTATATCAACATCAATAATCAGCTACTTACTCAATTAGGTGAGAGTGGTGAACTGGATTTATTATTAAGCACCAGTGTTCCCAACAGCATTGCCCTTAGTAGCGAGCAAAAAACTGCTTATTTCGACTATGCTTTTTTTGATTTAAATCTTTACAATTTGATCGTTGAGCAAAAACCCTATCGGGGAGATAGCCAGCTAAAAGTTAAAATCCCCAAAGTCATCTTGCAAAGCAATGTGTTAGTTAGTGAACTTAATCTTTTTGAGCCAGTCGATTGTCGGCCACTGCAAGAAGGTTTGGTGGCTAAAGAACAGTGGGATGAGGGGACTTTTTATCAGGCGGTTGGCACTAGTGTTTGTGATCATTTCTATTTGGCTAATTTAGCTCATAATTTAGGCTATCTGATTAAGCTAGATGCGCAGAATTTAGCTAGTTTGCCAGCCATTTTTGCGGTGCAGTCAGACAGCATTGGTCGTAGTCCTTTAGAGACCTATTTAAGTGAGGGAGTTAATTACCACATATTGCCTCCGACTGAGGATTTCAATCAAGGTTACACCCTGTATTTTTCCACTGATTCTTATGGTTGGGAAATCAATAATAACCTAATCAAGTCTGTGGAAGTTTTCTTTTTCCCCTACAATTTCCTAAAAGAATTGCGCTGGCAAAAAACTCAAGCACCGGTTTTGCCCAATCAGTTGAGTAATTGTGATTTTAGCGTTAACAAAAAAGCTCTTTGGTTATATCAAATTGATTTGCCAACTAATTGTGATGCTCAATATTTAAGCTTAGCTCAGGCTTATGACGGGGCTTGGTTGGCTTACCAAGATGGGCAAAGACTTAAACAAGCCAAAGTAAATAATTGGGCCAATGCTTGGTTCTTAGACAATCAAGACAGTGAAAGTCGAATTTATCTTTTCTTTTGGCCACAATTACTTCAATATTTTGGCTTTTTACTGATCGTTATTAGTTTATTTTTCTTATTGCTAAAATTGCGAAAAAAGCGACCAGATCGTTTAAAAAGCAATTAATTTCTTAATTTGCTATACTAAAGTTGTGCTAAAAAACCATCTCTTATTAAAAATTAAAACCAGCAAGGACAGTGACGAGACTGAAGAAGCAGCAGTTCAGCTGTTTTCGACTCTTCCCAAGTTAAAAAATAGCTTATTTGACAAGTTGCAGGGCAAGAATGAGAGTTTAAGTTTTGAAATTTTGGTTAAAGAGCAAAACATTCATTTTCTAGTTCAGGTGCCGGCCAGACTCTTAGAATATTTCAAAGGAGCAATCCAGGCCAGTTATCCTGAGGCGGTGATTGAAAAAATGATTACTGATCCGGTAGATCTGTTTTTTGCTAAAGATCAGCAATTGACTGTAGCCAGCTTGAAATTAAAAAATCATAGTTACTTGCCGCTTAAAACCTATCAAGATTTTAGTGAGATCGATCCTTTATCGACGTTGATGTCGACCTTGTCTAAAAATCAAGGGCAGGACGCTATTTTAGTGCAAGTATTGTTATCTAATGACTTGGGTTTAATGTTGGGAAAGCAAAGTTTATCTAGCGAAGACTTAGTTGATCACCCTCAACAAGCTTTAATTAAGCAAAAAATGGAACAGCGCCAATTAAGAGCTGCTTTTAAAATTGCGGTAGTGACTGATGATAAAAAAAGAAGCAAACTGCTGTTAAGCAATATTGCCGCTGCTTATCAAGCCACCTCCAAAAGTGAAAGCAATGAGTTGGCTTTAAAAAAATGCCATTTATTTAAAAAATGCTTTTTAAAAAGCATGAAAAAGCGCAGTTTGAAGATGTCTCCTAGTTTGATTTTAAGTGTTGATGAATTGGCTACGCTTTATCATTTTCCTAGCCAAAAATTAAGTAATATTAAGAATATTTCCTGGGGTAAGAAAATCCTTGGTGAAGCGCCAGATAATTTACCGATAGTTAGTGCTGACAGTTCAGATAAAACTAAAAACGAAATTAATATTATTGGCGAGACTGTTTATAAAAATCGCTCTGTCAAATATGGCTTATTAAATGCTGATCGGCGTCGTCATGTCTATGTGATTGGTAAAACTGGTACTGGTAAATCTACTTTGTTGGCTAACATGGCCATTAATGATCTCAAGCACAATAAGGGCTTGTGTGTTATTGATCCGCATGGGGATTTAGTTGAAACCTTACTAGATTATATTCCCAAGCATCGCATTAATGACGTGGTTTATTTTGATCCAGCCGATACTGAGCGAACGGTGCAAATTAACCTCTTTGAGGGGGAGAATGTTGTTCACCGCGAGCTAATTGCGTCTGGAATAATTTCTGTCTTTAAAAAACTTTATGGTTACTCTTGGGGGCCAAGACTTGAGTATATTTTGCGCAATTGTCTGCTAACTTTATTAAAAAGCGAAAAAGCCAAGTTATCTGACGTTGTAGATCTGCTAACCGATGAAAAATTCCGCGAAAAAGTTATCAGCAAACTTAATGATCCAATTCTCAAAAACTTTTGGGTCAATGAATATAACAAAATGCACGATCGCCAGCGCCAAGAACAGATTGCTTCAATCCTCAACAAAGTTGGTCAATTTGTCTCTTCGCCACTGGTGCGCAATGTGGTTAATACCACCCAGTCTTCTTTTAGCATTGAACAATTAATGGACGAGGGCAAGATTTTATTGATTAATTTATCTCAAGGACGTTTGGGTGAGGATAATGCCACTCTGTTGGGGGCAATGATGATTACTAAAATTCAATTAGCGGCCATGGCTAGAGTCAATACTAGTGAAGAAAAGCGCCGAGATTTTTATCTTTATGTTGATGAGTTTCAAAATTTTGCTACCGATGCTTTTGTCAAAATTTTGTCTGAAGCCCGTAAGTATCGACTTAATTTAATTTTGGCTAACCAATATATTGATCAAATTCCTGAGGAAGTGCGCAATGCTATTTTTGGTAACTGTGGCAATATTATTAGTTTTGTGATGGGGGCTGGTGATGCTAACTATTTTCAAGCTGAATATGGTGGACTTTATACTCAAGATGATTTGCTTAATTTAGATAAATATCAAGTCATTAATAAAATTTCGATTGATAATGTGCTGAGTCGACCCTTTCCTGCCTATACTTTACCTTTGGCGAGCAGTAAAAACCAAAATCGAGCAAAGGTGATTCGCAATAGTCGGGAACGCTACGCTAAAAAAAAATATTAGTGAACAAGTATCTTCCAGTAATCGCCAAAAAAACGTTGAGCCTTGGTGGGTTTATATAGTTGAGTGCAGTGATGGCTCTTACTATACGGGTATTAGTAATAATATTAATAAGAGACTGAATAAACACAATTTGGGCAATGGAGCTAAATATACCAAACTAAGAAAACCCGTTGCTTTAGTTTACTTTGAAAAACATGCTGATCGATCAACTGCGGCCAAGAGAGAATATCAAATCAAACAGCTGACCCGTCAAGAAAAAGAACAACTAGTTGTTGGTTTTTTATACACTAAGCTTTGATTTTCTTTTTGACTCCCTCATATAGAGCCTCAGTCATCTTGTTTAAATCAAACTGTTCTTGCCAGCCCCAATCTTCACGTGCCACGTTGTCGTCTATAGTTTTTGGCCAACTATCAGCAATCGCTTGTGTGTGGTTGGGTTGATAATCAACCGTAAAATCTGCTTGTATCTTTTGAATGGCGGCAACTAACTCAGCTGGGGTGAAGCTAATGGCACTAAAATTATAACTGGTACGCACGGTCAAATTTTCAGCTGGTGCCTCCATGAGTTTAATAGTACCCTCAATAGCATCATCCATATACATCATTGGTAGGCGAGTGTCTGGTTTAAGTGGGCAAACGTAGTGACCCTCTTTGATGGCGGCATAAAAAATGTGAATAGCATATTCAGTAGTGCCATCTCCTGGATCAGCCTGATAACCGTTTAAGCCCGGATAACGGAGACTGCGAAAATCAACCCCATATTTAAGATGATAATATTGACCCAGTAGCTCTCCTGCCACCTTATTTACTCCATACATGGTCGTTGGTTCTAATACGGTGTGTTGGGGGGTGTTTTGCGTGGGTGTAGTCGGTCCAAAAGCGGCAATTGATGATGGCCAAAAGACTTTTAGTTGATATTTAACCGCTAAGTCTAAAATATTTTTCAATCCGCCCATATTAACATTCCAAGCTAGTTGAGGATTTTTTTCACCGCCAACTGATAAAATGCCGGCTAAATGATAAATCGTGTCAATCTGATATTGCTCAATTAATTCTTCTAAATGCGCCAGATCAGTAACATCACCTTTTTCTAAAATACCAATAAAATTATCAGTCAGAGTTTTTCTAGCTAAGGCAACAACTCTATCCTGACCATACTTTTTTTGTAGAGCAGGTACTAATTCTGAACCAACTAACCCAAAAGCTCCAGTTACCAAAATCTTATTTTTTGTCATATAAAATAAAGATAGGCGACAAAGTAGCTTTGGTCAAGAATTAAAGCTGTGTTTTTTCATCAAAAGATTGGATAAAATAATCCAATTTGGCAAATCTCTCAATTTAAATACTGTTTTTTTCTAATTTAACCCGCAGTGTCTGTTTTTCACCCTCTCTCCAGATCTCTAGCTCTACTTCACTACCAACGCGAATTTCGTTAAGTAATTTGGGGAGAGTTTCAGCTTCTGTAATTTTTTGACCATTAAATTTAATAATGATGTCACCAGCCCGTAAACCGGCTTGATCAGCATTAGAGTCTTTGAATACCTCTTGAATATAGGCGCCTTGTGGTACTTCATTGACGAGAGCAGCTTTCTCGGAAATTAAAGTATATGACACTCCCAAAACAGCTCGATCAAATTCGCCAGTAGCCTTAAAATTTTCAAGAGAGTTTTTGACGATATTGATAGGTAAGGCAAAACCAATGTTATCAGCACCGGCAGAAGTAGCAACATTGACTGCTATTACTTCACCTCGAGCGTTGATTAATGGTCCACCAGAATTGCCAGGATTAATGGCGGCATCTGTTTGAATAATATTATCTAAATTTTCTTGTTGACCACCAAAAGCATTACTGGTGGTAATCCCACGACCAACTCCTGAAATAATACCTCTAGTGACAGTGTTGCGAAACTCGCCAAGAGCGGTGCCAATAGCGATCACCGATTCTCCAATTTGAATCTGATCCGAGTCTCCGAGTTTTAATGCGGGTAAGTTCAACTCCTTTACCGCCAAAATTGCTAAATCATTTATTGGATCGCGATAAATATCACTAACTTGATAAACCCGATCTTCATAATCATAAACTAAGTAGTTGAGATTAAAGTCACTAACCACATGTCGATTGGTTATGACAAATAATCGATTATTTTCTTCAGCCAAAACTACAAAACCAGTGCCAATGTCTTGCTCGATGGTTGCAAAATCATCGGCATTGGGTTGTTGATAAAACTGTTTAAATAAAGAGCCAAAACCAAAGGGATTAAAACTGGAACTACTAGGTTGAAGCACACTTTTCTCTGCACTAATAGTCACCACTGACGGACCAACGGTTTTCACTACTTCGCTAATACTCAACTGATCATCACTAAAACTAGTGATTTGTTGTTTGGTTTCCGAGTTTTTAAATTGATTATTTTTTTCAAGAAAATTTGGTAAAAGTTTTTCTATTTGATCAGTACTGCTTAGATAAACACCGCCAGTAAAGGCAAGCAAGATTAATATGATCAAAACAATAGTTTTTTTCATAGTTCTGGCTCCTTAATTAATTAATTTTAATAATTAATCATTTTTCTCAGCAATTTTAAGCTTTTTGGGTTCAGCAATTTTTTGTTTCTTAAATTTAATTTTAAGAATGCCCTTGCTTAACTCAGCTTGGGGTTCGCTTTGCTGATCGATTTGGCCGGGAACTGCAACCTTGTAGGAATAGCTCCAGTTAGCCTTGGAATAATGCTTTTTATCTTTGTGGCCTTCTTCTTTTTCGGCTTCAGCCTTAATCCAAAGTACACCTTTGTTAAAGCTTAGATCAATTTGGTCAGCTTTGACTCCAGCTACATTGGCTTCAACCACCACCTGATTATCTTTTTCATAGATGTTAAGGTGTTGACGCTGATTGCTGTCATGCAGAAAATCATCTTCCCAAACGTCTGGCCAACTATCCAATAAAGATTGGTAGGGACGCCATTGAATTAGATTCATGATTTCACTCCTTTCTTTAATTAACTAATAATCTGTTTTTAGCAGTCATCTTTTACGACTGCTAAGTATAATTTAACAATTGAATAAAAAATTGTCAAGGGTTTTTATTAATGATTAAATTCAGCTCATATTTTTTGTTAGCTGTGTTACAATTTTGCTCTATGGTTAAAAGGAATTCTGCAAAAATTTTATCAATTTTAATGGGTTTGACTGGCGGATTAGTGGTTATTTTTTTCATTTTAGCTTCTTTATTTCCTGATCTAGATTTACCAACTCTGAGTGATTTGTTAAAGCAAAACAATAATCAAGAAAATAATTTAGAGCAAGTTATAGATCACAATGAAAATGCTTTAGAATCAATTGAGTTAATAGCTGACGAAGCCAAGCTAATTGCTTTAACTGCCACCGAAGATAACACTCAAGCTTGGGAATTATTAATTAATAATCATCAAATTATTTATCAAGAGTATGACTCTGGTATCTTTTTAGAAGGCATTGATGGTTTAAAAAGTGATCAACAACATTTTTGGGCAATCTATGTCAATGGAGGAAAAAGCGAACTAGGAATTTCTGACACTATTCTGAATGAAGGTGATCTACTTGAATTAAAATATGAAGCAATTGAAGAATCATTTAATTAGTACTGTGGGGGTTTTGGCCATTAGAATTGGCAAAATTTTGCCAGCCAACTTTAGTCCTCTCGGATCTTTTGGCTTTTTTTCCAGTAATCCAAGTTTTTATTTTTTATCAATTTTGCTTTTTGATTATTTTTTTGGCGGTTTTTATCAGGGACAGATTTGGGTTTATCTGGCTTTTAGTATTTATCCACTATTTGGCTATATAAGTCGCGACAAAATTAAGAAACAAGTGCTCTTGCTACCTCTGGCCTCTCTTTTGTTTTTCTTAATTTCTAACTTTGGGGTATGGCTGAATTGGTATCCTAAAAATATTGAGGGATTAATTCGATGCTACATATTGGCTTTACCCTTTTACGGACGCACCTTGATGGGTGATTTAATTTTTGGCTATGTTTATTTAATTTTTAAAAAATACAAAATAGTGAAAAAGAGCGCTAGATTTTTGATTGAGAATTCTAACTAGTTTTATTTCTTTTTATCTAATTTTTCTAAACCCAAACCTTTAACACCAAAATAAACTACTGCAGCTATAATTGTAAAATTAATTAAAGTGGCAATAAAATTACCCCAAGCAACTTCAGCCGAACCGATTTGCCAAACTGCTTGAGAAAAATCTACTTTACCCAGCAATAAACCTAAAAGAGGATTGATTAAATCATTAACGATTGAATCAACGACTGAACGAATTGACCCACCTAAAATAAAACCGATGGCTAAACCAACCACACCCTGATTGCGAATAAATTCTAAAAAACCCAAGGCTGGTTTTTTGACAATGTTTTTAGGTTTAATTTTATTTTGATTCATATAAAGACATTATAACAAATCTGATTCATATTTTCTTATTTTAGTATTGAGATATAATTAACGACTAATTATGCTAACCACACCCGTTAGTAAATTAGCAATTAAGAAAATTGCTATTTTATATTCTGATGCTAAGCGTCAGTATTTTCCCACTGAACAGCTATATATTACTGAAGCTGAGGTCAAAGGGCGGGCTCAACTTATTGCTAAAATTTTGAAAAAGAAAGGTTTTTTGGTCGAACTTTTTCCCGGTGATGCTTGTTTACACGAGGCTTTATTAAAATTTAAACCAGATAGAGTAATTAATTTGGTGGATTCAGTTTATGGCAAAGAGTATTTGGCTGGTACTATTCCAGCCACCTTAGAACTTTTGCAAATTCCTTATACTGGCAGTGGTATGTTAGCGATTTCAATTAACGCCAATAAGTATTTAAGTAAATCTTTGTTAGAACAATATGGAGTTACCACTCCCAAGTACCAATTAATTAGGCATTCCGCAGACGAAATCGATGAGGAATTAGATTTTCCCTTGTTTGTTAAACTTAATGAAAATCATGGCTCTCTAGAAGTTTCAGATGTATCGGTATGTTTTGATGAAAAAATGGCCAAAAAACAAATCGATTATTTATATAAAACCTATCAACAGCCGATTTTGCTAGAGGAATTTATTGCTGGTAGAGAAATTACAGTGGTTTTGGTTGAAGGTGGTAATATTAAAATTTATGCGGCTGAAAAAATTTTTCATCGTTCTAGTGACGATCCATTCAAAAAAATTGTTACTTTTGATGATAATTGGGTATCGGCAGAAGAAACTATTACTTATCAAAAATATGAATTACCCGACTCAGTTAAAAAAGCGGCCAAAACTGCTTTCAACATTTTAAAAATTGAAGATTATGCAAAATTTGATTTTCGTTTAGATGAGGCCGGACGTCATTATTTAATTGATGTCAACGTCAATCCTGCGCTTGGTCCAAGTGAAACTTGCGCTATTGCTAGCATTTTAGAACTTTATGGTGTTTCTTTTTATACTTTATTGGATAGGTTGATTAACAACTAGCTTGTGTCTAAAAGCATTTCTTATCACATCAAAAAAGTAGATGATTATTGTTTGAGAGATAATCGCTGGTTATCGTTGGATTGGCGGTTGCGCACAGACAATTTAATTCAATTAGAGAAAGAATTACAAGAGGCGAGGCTGTATGCCAAAAAAAAATTTGTTAATAAAATTGAAATTTTATTAACTGTTAAAATACCAGATCGCTTAAGTGAATTTTTATACAGGCAAACTTTTAAACCGGCTTTGGTTGAATTAAAATTTGATTTGGAAAAATTTGTTCAGTCATCATTTGTTATTCCCAATCTAAATTTTACTACTCAGATTAAAAATAAAAATTTGTTAAAGAAATTATTGCTTGAACAAGCTAGTTTTCATTATCAAAATTTACCAGATTATTATTTGTCTCCACAGGAAATCAATTGGTTTTTTTATTTGAGGCAAATTAACATAGACGCCACAAAGGAGAATGGTTTATGCTATTTAATTCAAGATAAAAAATGTTTCAGCGCTTTGGTTTTGGGAGAATATTTAGCTAAAACTGC
The DNA here is from genome assembly GCA_964432115.1 of uncultured Pseudomonadales bacterium. Taxonomy (GTDB): domain Bacteria; phylum Patescibacteriota; class Microgenomatia; order UBA1400; family PJMF01; genus JAAZKO01. The sequence goes on from CAYSMC010000033.1 coordinate 57,235, forward strand.
TTTTATTTGGGAATTGGTAGTTAGTCAGGAAAAACGCCAGTTTCATTTAGGAACTTTTTTGCTTAATCAATATTTAGCCAAGCTAAAGATTCTAGGTGTAACGAGAATTTATTTAGAAACGATGACTGAGTCTTATGCTAGAAGTTGGTATCAACATCAGGGATTTATTGACGTTAGTCAATCTTGGTTTTGTCGGTTAAAATAGTTTAATCTGCAAAAAAAAACTTATTTATTCGTCCTGATCTCAATTGCCTTTTTTAGTCTCATTTATTTATTAATAATTGCGGTGGGTAAACAATCTTTATTGCTTCAATCCGATCAAAATTTTAGTCCAAGTCCAGCGCCAATGACTTTTTCTTTAATTGTGGGTGGTGATTTAATGTTTGATCGCCACATTCGCACTAAAGCTGAAGCTAAGGGTAATTATGATTTTATTTTTGAGCAACAGTTGAGTGATTTTTTGCATAGTGCCGACTATGTTTTAGCTAATTTAGAGGGACCAATTACTCTGGAGAAATCAGTTAGTCAGGCTAGTTCACCAGGTGGTCCAGGCAATTATACCTTTACTTTTTCTCCAGATATTATTCCAGCTTTGCAAAATAATAATTTAACCCTGCTTAATCTTGGCAACAATCATATTTTAAATTTTGGGGTTGAAGGTTTAGATAGTACACGTCAATATTTAAACGATGCTCAAATAAAATATTTTGGAGATGTAGGCGTTGATCAAAATGAACAGCGTTATTATTTTTTGGAACTGTTTGGACAAAAAATTGCTTTAATCAGTTACAATCAATTCACCGAAAGCGCAAAAAATAAGACATTGGCCGATATTGCTCAAGCTAAAAAACAAGGAGCCAGCTTAATTTTACTGTTTAGTCATTGGGGTAATGAATATGTTTCAGAAGCTAATCAAGTTATTGTTAATTTGGCTCATGAATTTATTGATGCCGGAGTTGATTTAATTGTTGGCGGACATCCTCATGTTGTACAAAATCAAGAAACATATCGAGATAAGACCATTTATTATTCTTTGGGCAATTTTGTCTTTGATCAATATTTTTCCAAAGAAACCCAAGAGGGATTATTACTAAAAATCAATTTTCTTTTTGATCCACACTTGACGACCTGGACTTATCAAGTTGAAGAAAAAAAAGTACAAATGGATCGAGATGGAATTACTAGATTACAGACGGAATTAACTCAATAAATTTATGTCACAAGCAGCAACCATAATTAAAGCTTTAGCTTGGGAAGAACAAAGGAAAAATGATTTTCGGGCTGGGCGATATTTAGCCGTCAGACAGTCTTACCAAGAACAACAAGATTTTTTAGCCGATCATAATCGACCAAGTTTTTGGGATAAACGGTTTATAGAACAGAAAAAGAATCAAGCACAAGCTTTTGCCTATGAGTCAGCAATGGAAAAATGGCGTATAGAAAAAGTTTTAAGTAAAATTAATTATCAGCAAAGCATGTTGAATTTAGGAGTAGGCTCTGGTCGTTTAGAGGCGCGGCTTTTGCCAAAAATTAAGCCAGATCAGTATTTAGGTACCGATATTACCAAACACACACTAGCACAACTACGCCGCGCCTTCCCTCAATTTCATTTTCGCAGCGCTCAATTAGATAAATTACCTTTAGCTGACCATAGTTTTGATCAGGTTTTATTTCTCGAAGTTTTAGAACATATTCGACCCAATCGAACCCTTCAAGTTTTAGCGGAAATCAATAGGGTGTTGAAAAAAAATGGACAGTTGTTTATTTCGGTACCAGTCAATGAGGGTTTAGAAAAAATGTTGCCGCAAAACCCCAATGCTCATCAGCGACTTTACTCATTACCACTGTTACTTTTTGAACTTGCCCAAAGTGGTTTTTTTGTTAGAAAAGTTTATCAAGCCAGTGCTTTTTCGACACACTTTAAAATTAAACATTTAATTAATTGTTTATTCAAACTGCGCCAAACAAATAATTATTTATTAATCGCTGAGAAAAAAACTTAAGAAAACAATCAACACAGTAAGTATGAATTAACATAATTCTTATTATAATTGACTTTTCTCAATAAAAAGTATATTTTACAGCTAAAGATGTCGCAAATACAAGAGGTTAAAGACGCGAATAATATTGTTGAGATTGTTGGCGAAAAAATTGATTTAAAGCCCTCAGGTGGTAGTTTTAAGGCTCGTTGCCCTTTTCACAGTGAAAAGACTCCTTCCTTTTTTGTTCACCCAGAAATGCAACGCTATCGTTGTTTTGGTTGTGGTGCTACGGGTGATGTTTTAGATTTTTTACAAAATTATGATGGGATGACTTTTTATGAAGCCCTAAGGTACTTGGCCGATCGCGCCTCGATTACTTTAAAAGATTTTAGTCGGACCAATGAAGATGAAGAGCGAGAACAATTATTGGGTATTTTAAATTTGGCCAAAGAATATTATCACTATTTGCTAACTAAGCACGAAGCCGGTCAAGAAGCTTTAGCTTACTTAAAAAAACGAGGAACTAACAGTCAGTCAATTAAACTATTTTATTTGGGTTATTCTTTACAAAGTTGGGATGGTTTAATCAAGTATTTGCATCAAAAAAAGAAATACCCTTTAGAATTAATTGCCAAAACTGGCCTAATTATTCAGGGTAAAGGTGGTCGTTATTATGATCGTTTTCGAGGACGACTCATGTTTCCCTTAAAAAATCATCGAGGTCAAGTGGTGGGTTTTTCTGGACGACTGTTGGATGCTCAGGCAAAAGAAGCTAAATATATTAATAGTCCAGAGACCAGTTTATATCATAAATCAAAATTACTCTATGGTTACAGTGAATTATTTAGGGAAATTAGGAAAACTGATAAAGTGGTGGTGGTAGAGGGTGAATTTGATGTTATTTCTTCTGCTCAAGCTCATGTCAATAATGTAGTAGCAATCAAAGGTAGTGCCTTAACCAGCGATCAAATAGAATTACTAGCTAGAGTGGCCCAGACGGTGATTTTGGCCTTTGACCAAGATGAAGCGGGGATAACAGCTTGTAAAAGAGCAATTACTTTAATCAAAGATAAGGATTTAGATTTACGGGTTATTGATTTTCAATTTTTAAACAATTTAGCAAAATCCAAAGATCTCAAAGATCCAGACGATTTTGCTCGACAAGAGCCAAAATTATGGCGGCAAGCTGTTGACGAAGCGATTTCTATTTATAGTTTTTTACTCAACATCGCTTTGGCTAGTCATGATGCTGATAGTCCAGATGGAAAACGAAAAATTATTGACGATTTAGCTCCCGTTATCGATGGCATTAATCATCTAGTAGAGAAAGAATTTTATTTACAAAAATTAGCAGAAAAATTAAATGTTAAATTGGATTTAATTAAAGAGGATGTGGCTCGAGTTGCTCAACGAAAAAATGCAAAAACGGGCTTGGTTAAAAAGAAAAAAGTTGTTGACAACAATTCTAAGCAGAGTAAGAGTCACCAACAAATTATGGAAGAATACTTATTGTTTTTACTTTTCCAGCTTGAAGAAAAAACATTTATTAAAGAAGTCAAAGAGATCTCATTATTAAATTGGCAAACTCCAGGTTTGAGTAATATTGTTGAATTGCTCGCTCAGCAACTAAAAAATTTTGACTTAGAAAAATTTAGCAAAAAACTGGCTGAGGATTTAAAAGAAAAGCTTATGGAATTGTTACTTAATCCAGAATTTCAAAAAAATATTAAAAATGTTAAATTGGAAAAAGAGTGGCGGATCATTTTAGCTCAAGTTAAGAAAAATATAGTTCACGCTGAAATTGAGGAAATTAACCAAGAAATTAAAGAATTGGATAAGAAAAATAAAAAAACTAGTAGTGAAGAATTACGCTTAGATGAACTATTAGAGCAAATTGTTAAGAAACAAAATCAATTAAAAAGTTGAAATACTCAAGTAATTTGCTTCTTGCCAAGATACCCCCATGGGGTATAATAAAAATATGGATTTTGCAAAAAAGAAACTTAGTTTAACTAGTGAAGATAAAACAATTACCCAACTCAAACGCATTCGTGGTCAAGTTGACGGTTTGATTCGGATGTATCAAAACGAAAGATCTTGTGTCGAAATAGCGCACCAAATCACAGCAGCTCGCAATTCGCTGTCGCGAGTTGCTCGCGATGTCTTGACTAACGCCGCTAATCACTGTATTAAAGAAAAAGATCAAAGCCAATTAAATTCAATTTTAAAAGAATTATTAAAGTAATAAATAGATAGAAAGGTGTCTATGCCAGCACAACATTTAGATAGTAGTAATTTTCAAGCCACGCTAGACAGCGCGTCAACACCAGTTTTAGTTGATTTTTTTGCAGAATGGTGTGGCCCGTGTCAGATGGCTGCGCCAATAATTGATAAATTGGCCGATGATTACAAAGATAAAATGATTATTGCTAAACTTAATGTCGATGAAGCACAGGATGTGGCAATGCAATTTAACGTGATGAATATTCCTACTGTTATTGTTCTCAAGAAAGACGATGATGGTAAAATGGTGGAGTTTGATCGCAAAATTGGTTTCCCAGGAGAAAGTGGTTACCAAAAAATGATTGATGAAGCGCTTGCTTAGATCGATCAATTTGTTTAAATTATTAGTTAATTGGAAAGAGTATGCAAAATTTAACAGTGGCTATTATTGGTTCAGGACCAGCCGGTCTGACAGCAGGAATTTATTTGGGTCGAGCTTTATTAAAACCCACCTTGTTTAGTGGCTTGAATATTGGTGGTCAGTTAATGTTTACTCGCGATGTTGAAAATTTTCCTGGTTTTCCAGATGGAATGCGTGGTCCAGAATTTATGATGAATTTAAAAAAACAAGCAACTAAATTTGATACAGAAATTCATCATGAGCAAATCACGGCCGTGGATTTTAATCAAGAACCTTTTCGCTTGTGGACTTCTTTACCAAACAACATGGAGTTTAAGGATCTACAAGATTTATCAAAGCAAGAACTGTTAAAAGTCACTGAATTAATTAAAAAAAATCAGGAAGCAGATTATAGTGCTCGTAGTGTATTGATTACTACTGGAGCTGAACACATTAAACTTGCTGTTCCTGGAGAAAAAGAATTTTTGGGTAAGGGTGTGGGTTTTTGTGCGGTTTGTGATGGAGCTTTTTATCGAAATAAAAAAGTATTTGTAGTGGGTGGAGGTGATACTGCTTTGGGTGATGCCTTAGTGTTGAGTAAATTCACCGACCAAGTATTTATTATTCATCGTCGAGATCAATTTCGTGCTAGTAAAATTTTGCAAAAGCAAGTTTTAGCTGATGAAAAATTTAAAATTTTATGGAATACAGAAGTTAAAGAGATAATTGGTGATAAACAGCGAATTACTGCTTTAAAACTTGCGCGAGAAGGAAAAGAGGAAAAAGTTGTTGCTGATGGAATATTTGTTGCTATTGGTTATAATCCCAACAGCACTTTGTTTACAAATCAGCTAAAAATGGATGATCATGCTTATATTATGACTAGGCAATTTGGTAGTGAAATAGCTGTCAAGGAATTAATTCAAGACCATGAAGAAAGTTCAGCTAATTATTTTCCAACAATGACTTCGGTGCCTGGGGTATTTGCCGCGGGTGATATAACCGATAGTCGTTATCATCAGGCAATAGTTGCAGCGGGTTCTGGAGCAATGGCTGCTATCGACGTTGAACGCTGGTTGGAAATGATCAATGACGGTTAAAAAATATGCTTATTGTTGCTCGATAAATTTTTTAATTTCCTGCCACATGATTTCATCATCTCTAGCAACAGTCAGATTGGCCAGCAACCAACCCAAAGGATAACCGCCATCGAGATATTCTCCCTGAGGTTGGTGAATGACTACTTTTTCAGTCAGAGCAAGTTGGTTAACAGTATCGGTAATATACAGCTCTCCAGATTGAGGATTGGTTTGTTGCACATCGATTAAATCAAAAACTGATTGAGGTAGAATGTATTTACTGATGTTAGCGAGATTAGATGGAGCAGTACCCGGTTTAGGTTTTTCAATTAAAGCTTGTAAATAACGAAAGTTATTTTCTTGAGCTAGTTGTGTTACTCCATAGCGATGCAGTGATTCATCTGGTTTTTCAATGCAGGTGACCAAACCGCTAGCTCCAGATTTTTCATAGGTATCGATCATAGCTGCCACTTCGCTTCGACCATTGTGGTTATAAATAAAGTCATCACCCATTAAAACCAAAAATGCTGCTTCATCTTTTAAATATTCTTTGGCTAATTGGACAGGAACAGCAGTGCCATAATCGTCGGCATCACTTTGCCTAATAAAATGAAAATTAGCTTTTTGATGAATATTTTTGATTGAGTCATAAAGTTCTAATTTATTATTTTTTTTCAGATATTGATATAGTCTTTGATTTTCTCGATAATAATGCAGGACTTGGTAGTTATGTTCACTGATGACAAAAATAATATCGCTAATGCCAGCCTTGATACAGTCTTCTACCACGTAGTCGATAAGTGGTCGATCTAAAATAGGTAGCATCTCTTTTTGAATAGTTTTACTGATGGGTAAAAATCTGGTGCCAAAACCAGCTGAAGTAATGACTGCTTTATTAATTTTCATATTTTATCTTTTTAACACATTTTTGTATAATTGTTAAGTTTATGCAGTTTATTTTAGCATCACAATCACCCCAACGGGCAAGGCTTTTAGCAACTTTACCTTATCGATTTAAAATTTATCCAGCAAATATTGATGAATCAACAATTATTTTTAAAAATCATCAAGATAAAGCCAAAAAAATTGCTCTAGCTAAAGCTGAAGCAGTAATGCGAAATATTACAGGCGAGGCAATTATTGTAGCTGCTGATACCTTTTGTGTGTGTCGAGGTAAAATTTTAGAAAAACCAAAAACTAAAGCTGACGCAAGAAAGATGTTGGAATTCCAGAGTAGTCAAAAAATTCGGGCTATAACTGGTTATGCTTTTGTTTATCAAAATTCTCCAGAAAAAATTATTGAGAATGCCAGTGTTGCTACTAAAGCTTGTTTTCGTCAGTTGTCATCAATTGAGATCGAGAACTATATTAGTTATCAACCTGTTTTGACATGGTCAGCTGCTTTTAGTCCCGCTTACGATGCGGGAATGGCTTTGTTGGCTTGGTCAAAAGGTAATTTAACGGCTTTTACTCATGGTTTACCCATTAACTTGCTGGTTAGATTTATTAATCGACAGTTAAAATTAAGCGTAAATAACAAACATTACTCCCACAAACCATAAAAAAACAGTCAATAATAGTGTTTTGTCTTTTAATAGCACATCTACTGGGGCTTCGCCACGATTTTCTTCATAAACCAATTGTAAATAGCGCATAATTCCAAAAATTACAAAAGGTAGGGTTAGCATTAATAATTTTTGTGATTGGAGAGTGCGCGGTAAATTAACTACTAGATTGGGAAAACGTTCATATAATAAATTTAAACCATCACCTGGAGAATTTTGAAAAGCAAAAAGTGCGTAAGTGAGCCAAGTAGAAGTAGCGAAAATACTGGTGTATTGATCTAAAAGACGAATGCTGTAAGTATCTAAACTTTTTCTCACAAAAGATAATTTATGTTCGGTCATCAGAGTTCTTTCACTTTGTCTTTTACCAACTGCCATGAATAAAGACATAGAAATGACCGTTAATAAAAACCACACGCTCATGTGGAGGTTGACGACCACTGCTCCAGCATAGACTCGAATCAAAAATCCCCCGGCAATGGAAATGATGTCCAAAATTGCAATTTGCTTAAAATAAATTGAGTAAATAATTTGTAATAATAAATAAGCAAAAATTAAAATTTTAAAAATAGACGGAAGAGGTAAACATAGCCAAAAAACCAGAGCCAAACAAAAAGCTATGGCAAAAATAGCCATGGGTACTGATAATTTTCCCGAAGCCAGTGGCCTATTTTTTTTAAAAGGGTGTTTGCGATCAGCTTCAATATCAATTAAATCATTGAGAATATAAGTGCTACTAGTTAATAAGCAAAAAATGATAAAAGAATATGTAACTAAATAAAAATAAGAAGGTCCAGCGCTTGGTTTATAAAAGAAAAATCCAGAAAAAATTAAAGAAGCATAGAGAGCCAAATTTTTTAACCATTGTTTGGGGCGAGCTGTTTTGATCAATAAAAATATTTGATTATCTGTAATTGACATTATTTTCTTAACTTATTATAAATCAAAAAAGCTAAAACAAAGAAACTAACGATAATAATGCTAATAATTTTGCCCGTGGTGTTAAGAAATAATGATAAAAAACCCAATAAAAAGCTACTCAGAATATAGAAAATAGT
>CAYSMC010000034.1:0-2678 GCA_964432115.1 uncultured Pseudomonadales bacterium
CTCCTTAATTTTTATTGTCACTTAGGATTATTATAAGTATAAAATAAAAACACCGAGTGTCAATACTCGAGGCCAATTCTCCAATATAGCTATTAAAAATTTTTACATTTTCCTCCGCTTTCTTTTTACCAATTTTATTGGGAGCAGATAATTGATTAAATCTTTCAAAAATTCTAAAAGCAGCTACGGTATTTAAATATCTACTTCGCAACCTTTTTGCATAATTAAATAATATTTGAAATTCCTGATTCATCTAAATAATTATTTGGTTTTAATTCTGAACTTTCCGGCCTTAACTAAATGAATGCTGTTATAATTCTTTATATTAGTAAACTCAAATTGCCAAATCGAATAAACATCTTCGCCACGAGCTTTATCAAAAAATAAGGTAACTACTTTCTTTTTCGTGTGCTTTTGCCACTGCCTAAAAGGATAATAAAGCTGCCTAACAATTACATTGGTCGCACTGAAATTTTTTGCTTCAACTAATACAATTTGGTTCTCGCCTTCGTAGCCGGCATCTACCTCTGTTTGGACGCTAGAAACTTTAATCAACTGCTTGCCTACATAAAAATCAAACTCTGGAGTATATTTTCTGCCACGAATTGTAAGCACTAAGGTGTCATCATTCATAAAAGTCCTTATAAGGCTGGCTGCATAAGCATAATCAAGGTGTTGCATTTCCGAATCTCCAATTTTGGCTGAATCAAGAGGGAAGGTAAGTTTTGAGGTATAAACAATAGTTTCTTCCTTAATATCAGGAATATCAATATAACCCTCGCCTTTAATAATATTGTAATAGCCGTTCTTTATAGGCAAAAGAAAAAGATTATGTTTTTTGAAAATTTCGGGCCTGCTTTCTCGGTTATCCTGTTTACATAAAATCCGGACTTCCTTTTCGCCGGTTTGTTTAAACTTTTGGCAAGCCTTTTTTATTTGATCGGCGGAAAGCGGAAACGGAGAATTATAAAAGTCGTGTTCTAAAATTTTATAGTCATCAAAAATTTTTTTCCAAGATTTGCTATTTGCCATATTATTTAAATAATTTACTTTTAAGATTTCTGTCTAATTCTTCAAACCTTTTTATTGATAAATCTAAAAATTTCTTTTCAGTATCAACACCGATAAAACTGCGGCCTAAAAGATAAGCAGCTATACCGGTTGTAGAGCTTCCGGTAAAAGGATCAAGAACTAAATCGCCCTTATTAGTACTTGCGAGAACAACGCGTTTTAACAGATCTTCGGGTTTTTGGGTTGGGTGTTTACCAAATTTCTTCTCAATGCTTTTAGGAGTACCGATAGCCCATACCGAGCGCATTTGTGTGTTTGGTTTCTTAATAAAATCTTCTGGCCACCGACCATCTTTCATTAGTTTATAATTAAAAGTGTGTTTTGCTTCTTTATCCTTTCTGGCCCAAATCAAACTCTCATGGCTTGCTGTAAAATAACGGCAACTTAAGTTTGGCGAAGCATTTGGTTTGAACCAAGCTATATCGTTTAAAATATGAAAACCGGCGACCTGAAGTGCAAAACCGCATTGGTAGATTGAATGATATGTGCCGCTAATCCAAAGCGTGCCGTGTGGCTTCAAAACACGTTTGCAGGCCTGTATCCAAGCAAGCTGGAATTCAAAATCTTTTTTAAGCCCATTGCTTTTGTCCCAATTTCCCTTATTGACACTAACACGTTTTCCAGCGTGAACTGTAAATCCGCCATTTGATAACATATATGGCGGATCAGCAAAAATCATATCAACCGAACTTTCGGAAAGTTCTGCGATAAGATCCAAACAATCTGCTTGGTAAAGTTTAAACTTTGGTTTTTCGTAATAGGCTTTTTTCATAATATTACTTTCCTTTTAGTATTTTATCTAAAATTGCTTGTATTCCATCAGCTAAATTTTTTGATATAATACAAAAATGACCGAATATGCCTAATATAAAGATAAAAAATAAAACAATATCAATGGCATTTAGGCTATCGCCGTTTAGAAATGGCAGTCTAATAAATATAAAATAGTAACCGATTAATCCTGCAATAAAATAATTAAAAAAATCGTTCCATATTTCAGAAAATTTTGATTGCCATTTTTCTCCTGTATACTGATCAGAGATAGATTTATATTTTATTAAGCCAAGAATTATACTTGCTGTGATTATAATAATTAAAGAAATTATCATATTTTTTATTTTATTAAATCGTCAACGCTAATATTAAGAGCTTTGGCGATTTTTGTTGAAGTTTTTAGTATCAGATTTTTGTTTTTATTTTTTTAAAATTATCATTCAACGATAATAACCCTTTATTAAAATGATAGCTCTATTTTCGTTGTTTTTCAAGAAAAAAAATAAATTCAAAAACAAAAAATCAGCTTTTTAAGCTGTTGTGCTGTTTTATATAAAAACCTATGCTTAGGCTTGTGCCCCCAGGGGTACAAGCCATAAAGAAAAAAAAAGGAGCTTGCTCCTTTTTTTTGTGGACCGTGCCAGATTCGAATCCCGATTGCTATGAGTTGTAATCGAGGACCCTCGACAAAATCGGGGCTGGCGATACCTTTTATTGATTTTACTAGACCTATGTGGACCCAGGCAGAATCGAACTGCCGTTCCTACATTGCAAATGTAGAGTTCTACCATTAAACTATGGGCCCGTTCGCTTCCGCTCAAACTCAAAATACA
>CAYSMC010000035.1:0-3153 GCA_964432115.1 uncultured Pseudomonadales bacterium
CATTCACTTTGATTGGCAAATGACTACTTTGGCCACCAACTTGACGACCGCCCTGAATACGCTTGGCGTATTGAATATTGACTTTTCGCACGGCTTCGTTGAAAAACACCACCAAGGCAATCACAATTAAAACCAAAACTAACATAACTAAAATAACGGTTAATTGCCCCTCATTACCAGCCACCAAGAATTGTCCTACGCTAGCCGGAATTTGACTAAGAATGCCCACTAGTAAAATCATTGAAATGCCATTACCAATTCCATATTCAGAAATTAATTCACCCAACCACATCATTAACATGGAGCCAGCGATTAAAGTTAAAACTACTATTGTCATAAAGCTTGTCTGTTGATTAATTAACAAACCCTGAGAATTTAATAAAGCTAAGGTGGCTATAGCTTGCACTGCAGCCACAGGTACGGCAATCATTCGCATATATTGATTAAGCTTGGCCTGACCAGCTTCATCATCCTTTTGCATTTCTTTAATTTTGGGAATTACCATACCTAATAATTGCATTACAATTGAGGCGGTAATATAAGGATTAATACCAACTGCTACAATAGAAAACCTAGTTAAAGTACCTCCTGCAAATAAATTAAGAAAACTTAAGAATTCGTTACTCGCAAAAATCAATTTTAAACGCTCAACGTCAACCACTGGCACTGGAATATGAGCTAATAGTCTAGTAATAGCAAAAACTACTAAAGTAAAAATGAGCTTTTTTTTAAGCGCTTGATTGGCAAAAATAGCCTGAATCTTTGTAATTATTTGTTCTAACACAAACTCTTATTTTATATATTTTTATTCTACTTTTCCACCTAATGTTTCAATTTCTTTTTTAGCTGCCTGACTGGTTTCAATTCCTTTGACAATAATTTTTCGATTTAATTTGCCTTTTTTAATAATCTTGGCTTTTTTGAAACGTGAATCAATTATTTTATGTAATTGTAAGGTATCTAAACTAATTTCCTCTAAATCAATAGCATTTAAATCATTAAAAGTTAGTTCTGCAGTCAATCTTAAGGTCTTGAAACGACCTTTACCTCGCCACATAGGTAAACGTTTGGTTAGAGGCAAAGATCCACCCTCAAACCATAAAGGAATTTTTGAACCCACTCTGGATTTTTGGCCTTTTTGACCACGGCCAACCGTATGACCACCTTTACCAGAACCGTAACCTCGACCGAGACGCTTGTTAGATTTAGAAGTAGTTTTTTTAAGTTTATTAATTAATGACATCGTTTACTTTTTACTTTGACTTTTTTCTTTAGCTTGTGCTTGAAGGGCCGCTATCTTTTCTTGTTCTTCTTTTTCAATTTCTGCAATTGACCGTAATTTAATACCCTTAATTTTAACTAAATCAGCAATGTGCTTTAAAGCTTTAAAAGTAGCATGCACGCTTGATGCTTGATTTTCACTACCCAAAATTTTGGCTACCACATCTCTAATACCAGCAACTTCTACCACAGCCCTAACTGGACCACCAGCAATTACTCCTGTTCCTTTACTTGCTGGTTTTAACATCACTTTACCAGCACCTCTTTTCACAGTCACGGAAAAAGGAATAGTGGTTCCATCTATTGGGACATTAATCATTTTCTGCTTAGCTTTTTTAATACCTTTTTGTATTGCTGATAATACATCACCTGCTTTACCTAAACCAACACCCACTTTACCCTTGCGATTACCAACTACCACTAAAGCAGAAAAACCAATTTGATTGCCACCTTTAGTTTTTTTAGAAACCCGAGAAATTTTAATAACTTTTTCGTCAAACTCCTTGGGTTCATTAGGATTTCTTGAATTATTTCTTGCCATATGATTTAAAGATTAATACCACCTTTTCTTAAAGTTTCAGCTACTTCTTTGATTCGTCCGTGATATTTATAATAGGAACGGTCCAACACCAAAGATTTAATTTTTTTATCTTTTAAAATTTTCAATAATTCTTGGGCCACTAATTGCGCTCGCTCAGTTTTTGTTCCAGTTATTTCCTTGTTTTTGACAAAATCTGAACTAGCAGCCAGAGTTTTATTTTTAGAATCATCGATTACTTGTAAATATAAATGTTGATTGGAGCGAAAAACCGTTAGGCGAGGTCGCTGACTAGTACCAACAATCTTAGCCCACACCCGCTTTTGTCTCTTTAATCGCTGGTTAAGAATCTTTTTAATATTTAACATTAAGCAACAGTCTTTCCTGGTTTAGTTCTTACTATTTCATCACTATATCTAATACCTTTACCTAAATAAGGTTCCGGTGGTCTTAAGTTACGAATATTCGCACTAACTTGACCAACTAATTGTTTATCTATACCTTCGACATGAATGGTATCATTACCTTCTATTTTAAAAGTAATTCCTGGTATCGCATCAACAGTAACCGGATGAGAAAAACCTAAAGTCATACTCAAACCAGCTCCAGCAGTACTGACTCGATAACCGGTACCCACTAATTTTAAAGTTTTTTTAAAAGCCTCAGTAACTCCAATGATATTGTTTGCTATTAAACTGCGAATTAAACCATGATTAGCCCGACTTTGCTTTAAATTATTTTTACGCTCAACAGTTATTTCTTGATTTTCAATTTTTACTTTTATTCCACTAACCAGAAGAGTTTTTAACTCACCTTTAGGCCCTTTGACTAGTACATAATCATTGGTTACAGTGACCGTCACTTGTTCAGGAATGCTAATGTTTTTTTTACCTACTTTTGACATATTTATTTATACTTACCAAATTTGACAAAGAATCTCCCCACCCACCTTGGCCTTGCGAGCTACTTTATCATCAATAACTCCTTGATTACTCGATAAAATAGTCAAACCATAACCATTTAAAGTTTGAGGAATTTCGTTAGCTTTAACATAAATTCTTCTACCTGGTTTTGAGACTCGTTTTACATCGGTAATAACACTTAATTTACCCACATATTTCAATACAATTTTGATATCTTTTTGTGGTTTTTTATCAATTAATTGATAATCCTCAATATAATTATTATTTTTAAGTATTTTAATAATATCTTCCTTTAATTTTGAATGTGGCATAACAAGATCACTACGGCCCGCTATGCACGCATTCTTTATTCTGATGATCATGTCAGCAATTGGATCGGTCATATTTTTTTCTACCCCTATTTACTGCTTT
>CAYSMC010000036.1:0-24519 GCA_964432115.1 uncultured Pseudomonadales bacterium
TGCCAATTTCGTTAAATTTGGCCCACTTAATAGGGGAGAGCGCATCGTCAAATACAATCGTTTATTGGATATTAGCCGAGAATTAAATAGTAAAAAATAATTAATTTTTTCTTTTTTTCTTGACAGTTTTAAAAATACGATCCCAGTTATTGCGCAGAAGAAAGAAAATAAAAGCTAAAAAACTAATAATAATTAATATTTCTAGAATAAAGTTTACAGTATCCATCCCTTCCATTAAGCCTTGAAATTTTTGTAATCCATAGAAAGTAGCTAACAAATAAAAACTATTGCGCACTAACATCCCAAAAAAAGTGCCGATTGCAAAAATTCGATATTTGACTTTGATCAAACCGGCCACCACTGTCACTGGCAAGGTTGGCACAAAGGGTAGAGCTCGTAAGAGAAACACAATCAAGGTGTTGTTTTTGCTTTTTGAAAAAATTTTTCCATAGCGTTCAATTTCATTGGCTTCTAGACCTAAAATTTTTCCCAACTTCCCTTTAGTTAATAAATCTTCTAATTTATCCGAAAACCAAAAAATTATTGAAGTGGAAAGAGTTTTAGCTACCGCTCCAATTAGAGCTAAGAAAAGAATAAAATAAATGCCTTTTCCTTGATTAAGTGCCAATGAACCTGCGGTTAAAGGCACAAAAGGGGAAGGAATGATAGCAATTACCTCTTCGATTAGAGCACCTACAATAACAAACAGCGGTAGAGAAACAGAGTTGGCAAAATTACTTAAAAAATTTAAAATAATATCAGTGATTCCTGTCATAACCTAAAAAGTATAGCCGAACTTTTTTAATAAGTCAGTAGTCACTTTGGGAATTTATATATAAAAGTGTTTATTGATATGTTTTGATATATATTTTACTAGTTGTGTTTTGGGACTAATTCGTTTATTTTATGGTTATTATTCGTTATTAATTAGTGAAAGTATCGGGTTTATGGCAGTCACTTTATACAAAAGACAAAGACAAATTGTCGATTTTATCGCTCAATATATTCAAAAAAATGGTTATGCGCCAACTTTAAAAGAAATTGCTGAATCAATCGGTGTTTCTTCTTTAGCCACCGTTCATGAACATTTACAAGCACTCCAACGTAAAAAAATTATTCGCAAACATGAAGGAGCCGTACGAGGCATAGAATTGATTGACAGAACCTTTTTAAATATTACAGACAGTGTTGATCTGCCATTTTTGGGCTACATTGCTGCTGGAGCTCCCATTGAAGCTCATGAAGATCCAGAAGCCAGTTTTAAAGTTTCTCCTGAAATGATTTCAGGCAAAAAAAGAGCTTTTATTTTACAGGTCAAAGGAAAATCAATGATTGAGGACCATATTGATGACGGAGATTATGTAGTTATTGAGGAAACTCCTGAAGTTAATAATGGCGATATTGTTGTGGCTTTGTTAGACAACGGTTTAGCAACTTTAAAACGCTTTTATAAAGAAGTAACTCGTATCAGATTGGAACCAGCAAACTCCACTATGAGTCCTATTTATGCTACCAACGTTCAAATTCAAGGTCGAGTGGTGGGCCTAATTCGCAAGTTTCGCTATTAAAAATGTTTTTAAACCGCAATTTCTTTGATCTGCAGTTGATGATTAATGTAAGATCGTAAAATGTAAAGATAGTCACTAGTCCTATTAATAAATTTTATTAAAAGATCACGAAGATCTCTTTCAGCATCAAGAGCGACCAATTTTCTTTCAAGTCTTCGACAAATAGTTCGTGCCAAATCAACTTGAGCAGCTAACACACTGCCACCTGGTAAAACAAAATTGCTCAAAAAATCTTTACCTAATTTATTTTGTAAATGATCAATATTTTTTTCCATTTTAATTAAAAAACTATTTTGTAATTTGACAGTTGGCGATTTGGCTATTTCGGCTCCTAACTTAAAAAGTTGCCTTTGCAAATCAAAAAGAAATTTTTTTTGTAAAAGTAAACTATCTAAATCTAATTGCTTTGATTCCACTAAAAAAACTTGTTGCCAATTAGCTAGTAATAGTCCTAAACTAGCATTAAATTCGTCCAAAGTACCCAAGACTTCAAAAACTAAACTATCCTTAGCCAATCTTTCTCCATTAATCAATGCCGTTTGTCCATTATCTCCAGTTTTACTATAAATTTTTTTCATACCTACTTATTCTAATTTTTTTTTGTATCTTTTCAAATAGTGAAAACTTACCTATAATAAAATTCCGTGATGGTAAACATTCGCGGGTTTCTCCAACAAGCTGCCAAAAAGCATCCAACTAAATATGTCTTTGTATCTGGCGGGGTTTTGTCTGGATTGGGCAAGGGAATAACCGCTGCCTCATTGGGCGTGGTACTCAAAGCTCATGGTTATAGCGTCACCAACATTAAATGTGAAAACTACCTCAACCTAGATTCTGGCAATATTAATCCCGTTGAACACGGTGATGTTTTTCTCTGCGACGATGGCCTAGAAGCTGATTTAGATTTAGGCTCTTACGAAAGATTTTTGGGTGAAGAAGTTGGTTACAAAAATTTTGTAACCATGGGTCAGGTTTATAGCAGTGTCATTAAAAAAGCCAAAAATTTAAAATACGAAGGGGTGACGGTTGATGCCATTCCCTACGTTCCCGAAGAAGTCATTAGACGTATTCAGGCTGCTGGTAAAGGTTACGATGTTTGCCTGGTGGAATTAGGTGGAACAGTTGGAGAATATCAAAACATCATTTATTACGAAGCCTATCGAATCATGAAAATGACTTTGCCCGATGATTTAATTATTATTCATGTGACCTATTTTCCTAATCCAGGCCACCTCAATGAACTAAAATCAAAACCAACTCAATTGTCCGTTAAAACTTTAAATTCAATGAGTATCCAACCTGATTTTATTGTCGGTCGAGGGGCGAGTTATATTGATGATAAGCGTAAAGAAAAAGTTGCCTATTTTTGCAACATGGAACACGAAGAAATCATTTCTAATCCAGATTGTAAATCAATTTATGAAATTCCTCTCATTTTTAAAGACCAGCATTTTGGCAGTAAGGTGCTCAAAAAACTGAAGCTGGCTGATAAAAAAATTCAACTTAAAGACTGGCGAGCTATGGTCAAAAAAATTTATAGTAAAAAGGATAAACAAATTACTATCGCCATTATTGCTAAATATATTAAAAGCGGAGATTTTGAACTTAAAGATTCATATACTTCGCTGCTTGAAGCCATTGATCATGCCGCTTGGCAAGAGGGCGTTAAAATTAAAATTAATTTCATTAATGCAGAAAAACTAGAAAAAAAAGATAAGCAAGCACTGACCGGATTAGCACAAGCCGACGGCATTATTGTGCCAATCGGCTGGGGTAAAAGAGGGGTTGAAGGTAAAATTAATGCCATTCAATATGCGCGTGAACAAAAAGTTCCTTATTTGGGTTTGTGTTACGGCATGCAACTAGCATCAATCGAATTCGCTAGAAACGTCGTTGGTTTAAAAGACGCTCACACCAAAGAAGTTGATCCCAAAACTAAACATCCAATCATTCATGCCATTCCTTTTAATAAAAAGTATCAAAAAATTAAAAGTAATGAAGCAAGCATGAGACTTGGCGCCTACGATTGTGTACTCAAAAAGGATACTTTAGCCCATCACATCTATAAAAAACATCACGCATTTAAAAATGAAAAAACTGCTTTAATTTCAGAAAGACATCGTCACCGTTTTGAATTCAATAATCAATATCGCCAAATCTTAGAAGAAAAAGGTTTTATTATTTCTGGCACTAGCCCCGATAATTTTTTTGTGGAAATGATCGAACTTGCCCCACAAGATCACCCTTTCTTTTTAGCTACCCAAGCTCACCCTGAATATAAATCCAGACCATTAACTCCTCATCCAATTTTTATTGAATATTTAAAAGCAGTTTTAGAACAAGCTAAACAAAAGTCAAAATAAGCCTCTTTTCTGCTTGCCAAATCAGCGTTAACTCTGATACAATACCCGCTTGTTATGGCAATTAATTTTAACTATCACGATCAAACTATCAACATTGGTGATTTGGTCCGTATCCATCAAGAAATCGCTGAAGGAGAGAAGAAAAGAATTCAGATTTTTGAAGGTATCATCATTGCTATTAAAAACCGTGAATTAAATAAAAGTTTTACTGTGCGTAAAATTGCTGCTAACAATGTTGGCGTTGAAAAGATCTTCCCTGTAGCGATGCCTAGCATCAAAAAAATTGAAGTGAAAAGTCAAGGAGATGTCCGTCGCAGTAAGCTATATTACTTGCGTGACAAAGTCGGTAAAGCCGCCAGCAAAATTAAAGAAAAAAATCTTTTCGAAAAAATTACTCAATAATTTATCCGTTAAGCATGGTTGTCGAGCAGAAACAATTGCTAGTGCATTTTTAACAAAAAATAATTGCCAAATTTTGGCTCGTAATCTTACCTATAAAAATCATGAATTAGACATTATTGCTCTAGATCTTGAATATGATGAATATGTTTTTGTTGAAATCAAATGGAGACAAAATGATCACTTTGGAGAAGGAAGCAATGCCGTGAATGATAAAAAATTATCATCCATGTGGCTAGTAGCCAAACAATGGTTAAATAAACAAAAGTATCCAAAAGCGTGGCGATTTGATATCATATCCTTAGTAGGTGACTTGACAAGTCAAAATTTAACAATCAGACACTTTAAAAACATTAGTTGGTTATAAAACCTGGCCCCATCGTCTAGCGGTTAGGACATCGGGTTTTCATCCCGACAACTGGGGTTCGATTCCCCATGGGGTCACAATACTTGAGTAATGGGAGTTTTATTATATATGAATTGGATTTATTGCTAGCCTATTAATGTTTCTCAGCTCGGTTGCTTTATACCTTTGCGTGCGAAAGAGTAATGCTCTTAAAACACCTCAACAGCTTAACAATCTTGTTATGTTTTTAATACCTGTACTTGTTTATATAACTTTAACGCTCAAAATCCCAACTAATTTTACACTTAAACCATTCGAATACTTATTAATTTTAATTCAAGGTGTTTTTTTTAGTTATCTCGGGAATTCGTTTTCCTTAAAAGGGATGGAATATTCTCCAAACCCTGGATATAGTCTAATTATTTCAAAAAGCTACGTTGTTTTTACGGCAATAGCTTCAATATTTATTTTTTCTGCTCCACTAACAATCAAGTCAGTGATCGCCATTGCATTAATCGTTTTGTTCTCGGCTTTAATTACGATCGATAAAAACAAAAGCAGAAGTACTTCTAATAAATTGTGGTTCACCTATACGATGGGCGCTTTTTTTTGTTGGGGTTTTTTAGCTTTAAGTTCTAAATATTTATTGAATGTGGGCGTTCCCATTCTTACAAGATTAATTCTTTCAATGCTGGTTGTGACAGTGCTTATTTTTGGAGAAATAAAATACAAAAAAGTAGAATGGAAAAAGCTCTCAAAAGATCAACTCATCACACTACTGTTGATCGGTATTTTTTGCTCTAGTTTTAATTACTTTATGCAAGTTGGCTTTGATTTAGCTCCAAATGTTGGTTTTGTAAATGCCACAAATGCTGCCTCTATTTCTTTATTAACCCTGATGTCTGCTTTATTTTTTAAAGATGAATTAACAATAAAAAAGATGATTGGAATATTTGGAATAACTACTGGGTTATTACTTTTATTCCTTTAGTTGGGCTGAAAGATTTTTTATACAACTTCTTTGATAATTTCTTTTATTTTTTGAATAAATATCTCATTAGTTTGCGCATCCCTAATACTCACTCTAAAGAACGAATCATCAAAACCATCAAAATTTGAGCCTAAGATAACTGAGACGCCTTTTTCTTTTAATTTTTCTGTAAACTGCTTAGTTGATAAAGATAGGGGCAACTTCACAAACAAATTATTCGCCTCACTAGGAAAAACTGTAAATCCAAGTTTGCTTAGATCTCTTTTCAAAAAAATCCGTTGCTCTCTCGCTGTTTGTTTTGTTTTTAAAATAAAATCATCATCATCTAGAGCAACACAAGCTAACCGCTCACTAATACCACTAATTTGGAAAATAGGTGTTTCTTCTTCTAGTTTCTGGATTATTTTATTGCTTGCAACTGCAAAACCTACCCTTAGTGATGCCAAGCCAAAGCCTTTAGATAAAGTTCTTAGTACGATCAGATTATTTTGCTTAGCAACTACGTCAATCATAGATTTTCCACCAAATTCGATATTTGCTTCATCCACTACGACAAGTACATTTTTAGGCACTTGATTCATAAACTGTAGAATTTTTTTCTTAGGCAAAACTGATCCGGTAGGGTTATTTGGATTACATAAAAAAATCATCTTTGTTCTATCAGAAATATTCTTTATTATTCTTTCTAAATCAATTCTCAAGTCATCTGTCATTTTTACAGATACGACATTCAGGTTTGCTAGTTGTGAACAAACTGCAAACATGGGGAATGTTAGAGTCGGAATAATAACTTCATCACCAGCTTTACAAAAAATATTTGGTAAGTCATTGATAATAGACTCAGAACCATTAGCTACAAAAAGATTGTTTTCATCTAGCAAAAACTTTTTTGCTAATTTTTCTCTGATTTTTCTACCATTTGGAGAGGGGTAATCGTTAAAATTTATTTTTAAATCCTTGAAAGCACTAGAAACTAGAGGAGAACATCCTAATGGATTCTCGCTTAGAGATAAATCAATTGGTCGTTTCTCAGTTAGAGCATATAATTTTTTCATCGCTCTTGGCTGAACTAATAGTTGTTGCTTTTTCATTTTTTCCTTTCCACGCACAAAAAAACCTCCTTTTAGGAGGTTTGTGATATTATGCTAAATTATTATGAAATTATTGCATCAGAAACACACACCTCCCAGTTGGGGTGTAATACCAAGCGTTATGGTGTGTATTATTTGATAACAACATTGGTGATATTATATCTTAAGAAGAGATGTTTGTCTTATCTAGTTCAATGCTCTATGGGGATGTAATAAAGCCGAGAGCTTTTACATCTGCATAGAATAGGTCAAATAGCTTGATCAGATCGGAGATAATCTGGTTCGGTTTCCAAAGGTGTTGGGTCACAAACATCTTAAAATTTAGTGTTCGTCCGCATAATCAGGATCACTGAGCGCATCTGCTTTAGTTGGATGAATTTTTTCCTCAGGATGCTCTGGAGGAGCATAGACCGTATACAGTTGTAGTGCCTCTGTTTTAGAAGTGTTAATCACATTGTGTCTTTGACCTGCGGGAATTACGATGGCTACACCATCAGCTAAATCATAAGTGCTGTCACCAATTATCGCTTGACCAATGCCTTTTTCTACTCGAATAAATTGATCATGATCATCATGAGTCTCCATACCGATATCATCTCCTGGAGCAATTGACATCACTACTAATTGGGTTAGGGGAGCAGTGTAAAGAACTTCTCGAAAATTCTGATTTTGCAAAGTTTTCTCTTCTAAATTAATGCTATAACCTGACATAAAATCCTTTCTGTGATTTTTGTATTGCTATGAATAGTGTAACACAGCTAATAATTTAAATTTTTAAACTAGACTTTGACCAGTCATTTCTTGCGGTTGAGGTAGAGCTAATAGTTTTAGAATGGTCGGAGCAATATCAGCCATAATTCCGTCTTGTCTGTTTAACCGACCATCATTGAGTAAAACAAATGGTACTGGATTAGTGCTGTGTTCGGTCACTACATCGCCATTATCATTAAGCATTTGTTCACAATTACCGTGATCAGCGGTGACAATTAACAAATAATTCTGTTCTTTGGCTGCTTGTTCAATTTTACCCAAAGCTTGATCCACAGTTTCTACTGCCTTAACGGCCGCTTGAATGTCGCCAGTGTGTCCCACCATATCGCCATTACACAGATTGGCAAAAATTACCAGATGTTCACCTTTGTGCATTGTTTCAACTATTTTATCGGCTATTTCTAATGCCTTCATTTCCGGTTTTTCTGCGTGGCTTTCTACCTTATTGCTATCAAACATAAACCGTTCTTCCAGCGGATAAGGCTCTTCACGTTTGCAATTCATAAAAAAAGTTAAATGAGCAAATTTTTCGGTTTCAGTGACACGAAATTGCTTGATTTTGTTTTCTGCTAAAACCTCTCCCAAGGTGCGCTCTATTTTTTCTGGACCATAGGCCACCGCCACTGGATATTTGTCGCTATATAGAGTCATTGTAACAAAAAAAATATTCTTTGGACCCTTCTCTAAAAATCGCTCGGTTAATTGGCGTGGCCTGTCATTACGAAAATTAGCAAAAATTAAACTATCGCCGCTCTTCACTTTTGCTTCTTGCTCGTCTTTTACTTTGATAGTGCAGGGGACAATAAATTCATCACCTTTACCATTTTTATAAGAATCTTTGACAGCTTCCTGAGCAGTAGCGAATTGAGGAGCCTGACGATCTTTGATAGCACTATAAGCTAAATCTGTTCGCTCCCAATTATGATCACGGTCCATGGCAAAATAGCGACCAGAAATAGTAGCTAACTCTGCCCCTGTTTCCTGACAAATCTTATCAAGTTTTTCAAAACTAGCTAAACAACTTTGTGGAGCTGTATCTCGTCCATCAGTCATGGCATGGACATAAACTTTTTCCACCCCAAACGTAGCCGCCTCTTTAATTAGGGCAAAAATATGATCCTGATGTGAATGGACTCCGCCGGAACTTAATAAACCCATAATATGCAACGCTGTAGCGTTATCTTTAGCTTTGGCAAAAGCTTCTCTGATAGCTGGAGCAGCATGAAATTGACCCTGAGCTGCTGTTTTATTTAATTTAACCAAGTCTTGATAAATTACTCGACCCGAACCAATCGCAGCATGATTAATTTCACTATTACCCATCTGACCAGTTGGCAAACCCACTGCTTCACCCGAACAAGCTAACAAAGCTTGAGGGTTTTCGGCCCACATTTTATCCCAATTGGGAGTATTAGCTAAACTAATAGCATTACCCGGATAAGCCCGGTAATGACCCCAACCATCAAGAATAATTAAAGCTAACTTCTTTTGAAAACTTTCAGACATAAATCCTTTTAAAATAATTTGTTTAACAAAGAGGGGCACATAGCCCCTCTCAATAAACCTACTATTTTTGAAAAGGAAACTTGGCAATTTTGGCTCGATCTCCCAATTCTCGCTCAATCATCATCAATCGATTGTATTTGGCCACTCGCTCACTGCGACACATTGAACCAGTTTTGATTTGACCAGTGCCAGCACCAACTACAAAATCTGCAATAAAGGTGTCTTCGGTTTCTCCACTGCGATGTGAAACGACACAAGTCCAACCAGCACTCTGAGCTAATTTAATCGCTTGAATAGTTTCACTGACACTCCCGATTTGATTAAGTTTAATTAGTACTGAATTAACCGCTTTTTTATCAATAGCTTTTTGAATTCTTTCAAGATTAGTGACTAACAAGTCATCACCCATAATTTGAATTTTTTGCCCCAACGCTGCGGTTAATTGAGTAAAGCCCACCCAATCGTCTTCAGCTAAACCATCTTCTATAGAAACAATGGGGTATTGTTCAACCCATTCTTGGTATTTTTTAACTATTTCGCTGCTTGTTAATTTTTTATTTTCAGTTTTCAAATCATAGTATCCGGTTTCACCCTCACCCTCATAAAATTCGCTAGCAGCCGGATCAAGAGCAATAAAAACTTCTTCTCCAGGTTTGTAACCGGCCATTTCAATGGCTTGGACAATTAATTGCAAAGGCGCTTCATTGGTTCCGAGTGGGGGAGCATAACCACCCTCATCACCAACAGTTTTTTGCCAGCCTTTTTTTTGAATAATTTTACCTAAATGATGAAAAATTTCTGCATTCCAGCGAACAGCTTCAACTACGCTTCCAGCCGCAAGAGGAAAAACCATAAATTCCTGCATATCCGCACTACCAATAGCATGTTTGCCACCATTAAGTACGTTTGACATGGGAATTGGCATGATAAATTTTTCACTATTATTAGCAAACAGTTTGGCTATGTAAGCATAAAGGGGCATTTGGCTACTAATAGCTGCTGCTTTGACACAAGCCATTGACACTGCCAAGATGGCATTGGCTCCTAGCTTTTGTTTTCCCTGAGTGCCATCTAAATCAAGCATAATTTGATCAATCCCTTCTTGTTCTGTGACCTTGTGTCCAATCAATTTTGGAGCAATTATATCGTTGATATTTGCAACGGCTTTAAGCACTCCTTTACCTAAATAGCGACTAGAGTCTTCATCACGCAATTCCAAGGCTTCATAAGCACCAGTTGATGCTCCAGAAGGAACTGCAGAAAAAACTTCAGTACCGTCCTCAAGTTTTAGAGTTACGGCAACTGTAGGATTACCTCTGGAATCCAATATTTCTTGAGCTATGATTGATTTAATAAACATTTAACCCTTTCTATTTTTTTAATTATTGAGGTGCGGGCGGGATTCGAACCCGCGAACGGAGGTTTTGCAGACCTCGCCATTGGACCACTCTGGTACCGCACCCTTTTACATAGCTATTTTAATCTAATTGTAGTGAAAGTGAAGGGGAGAGACAAGAAACCAAGGGCGAAAATCAATAAGGTGTTAGAATAAGAGCAGTTACATGTCAAAAAAATATTATATTAAAGTCTATGGTTGTCAGGCCAATAAAAGTGATGCTGAACGCATGGCGGCTCTGTTTGAAGAAGAAAGTTTTATTGAAAGCGATACCTGGCAAGATTGTCAAAAATTAGCGGTCGTAACTTGTAGCGTCAGAGAAAGAGCAGAACAAAGGGCAAGGGCTTTTTTATTAAAAGTAGCTAAATATTATCAAGATAAACACAAAGCTAAACCTGAAATTATTTTTTCCGGCTGCATGATTCATCATGGTCAAGAATATTTGAAAAAAATCCTACCGATGATTGATCAAATCATTCCTAGTAATCAAATGGCTTTTTTAAAAAAAGCTAAACGCAAAGATAAACTCCATGCCTTTGTACCTATTTCCGTCGGTTGCAACTCGTTTTGTACTTACTGCATCGTTCCTTATGCTCGAGGAAGGGAAAAATCGCGTCCATTTAGCGACATTATGGAGGAGGTGAGTGATCTGGTTAAACAAGGTTACCAAGAAATCACTTTGATTGGTCAAAACGTTAATTCCTGGGGACTAGAAAAAGTTGGTGTAGCCAATCGCAAAAAGCTGTTGCGCTCTGCACTTAAAAGAGAAAACTTACCTAGTAATCAGTCTCAATATTCAACTCCCACAGGAATCCCCCCATTTGTTGAACTTATTAGAACTATTTCTCAAATCAAAGAAATCAAAATTTTACGCTTTATGAGTAGTAATCCTTGGGATTTTCATGATCAATTGATTGAGGAAATCGCTAACAATCCTAAATTAGATCGCTTTATTCATTTACCAGTTCAGTCGGGTAGCAATAGCGTTTTATATCGAATGAATCGCGGCTATAGCCGTGAAGATTACTTAAATTTAGTTAAAAAACTGCGTCAAGCCGCACCCGACGTAATATTGGGCACCGATCTAATTGTTGGTTTTCCAGGTGAAACTGAAGAGGAATTTGCTGACACAGTCGATTTAGCCAAACAAGTTGATTGGCACGTTGGCTTTGTTAACATTTATTCACCTCGACCAGGCACCAGCGCTGAACGACTTTATCCAGATGATATTCCTCACGCGGTCAAAAAACGACGCTGGCAAATTCTTGATCAATTAATCAATAAAAAAAACCTTAATCAAAGACCAAAAGTAGTCTAAATGTCAAAAAAATCACTAAGAAAACCAATCATTGCCATTACTGGAGGAACTGCTACTGGAAAAAGCCAACTAGCACTAGCACTGGCTGAACAAGTAATTAAAGACAATCATGCCCAGCGAGTTTTTCTCTTATCTGTTGATTCGCGGCAAGTTTACCAAGGTCTGGAAATTTTAACAGCAGCTGATGTTCCTCATGCCTGGCAAATAGTTAAAACCAAACCCTACCGCTACTTCGCTCATCCACAACTTGCTATTAGCCTTCATGGAGTTAGTATTGTTCCCATTTGGCAAGAATGGTCGCCCGCCCATTTTTATAAACTTTATTTGCATATTCAACAACAATTAAATGAGGATGATTTGTTAATTTTAGTCGGCGGCACTGGTTTTTATCATAAACAAATTAGCCAACCAGCAACCACCTTAACTATTCCACCCAACACAATTCTGCGCCAGCAATTGAGCAAAAAATCTCTGGGTTTCCTTCAGGAACAGCTTAAACAATTGGATTTAGAAAAATTTGAATCGATGAATCAATCAGACTCACAAAATCCTCGCAGATTAATCCGAGCGATTGAGGTGGCCCAAATTGACATGGGAAAACAAACAAAACCAACAAATATCAAGCAAGTTGAAGATAACATGATTAATATTCACTTAACTCTCAGTCCCCAACAGCAACAAGCACAAATTAAAAGACGAGTGGCAGAACGTTTCAAACATGCTATTCATGAGGTTAGAGCTTGTCTGCAGCAATTTAAATTAAGCCCAGAATTACCAGCCGCCAGCAGTCTTGGCTTCAAAGAAATATACCAACATCTCGATCATCAACTCAATAGCAAGCAAGCTCTATTAGCCTGGCAAAGGGCAGAGATTCAATATAGCAAACGCCAAACCACCTGGTGGAAAAAAGTGCCTGGATTAAATCAGGTGGTGGCCGATGATCCTCAACTTTTAACCAAAGCTCTTCAGCTTGTGCTATAGTATTATTACTATGGCAAAAGCTCAAAAAGATGAATTATTAGTTAAAATTTCACCATCAATTGTTATTTTTATTGTTCTTTTTCTTGCTAGCATTTGGTTTGTTGAAAAAATTAAAGATGTCTTATTTATTACTTTTATTGCTTATATTATTAGTGTTGGCTTAAACAAATCCATTAATAAAATTCAAGATAAATTTCACTGGAAAAGGGCAAGCAGTAGTATTCTGGTTTATTCTTTGTTTGCCATTATTGTTGGCATTTTTTTAGCGCTTATTATTCCCCCTTTGGCTAGAGAATTTTCGGTAATGGTGAGTACACTAAAATTACCTCCCGAAATTGATAGAATGTTTGATACATTTGAACTCAGCTTGCAAGACATTAGTCAATTCACTACTCAGTGGAGTGGATCTCTATCTACCGCTATTAACGTTATCAGCTCAACTTTCTCGGGAGTGCTTACAATAATTATGACTCTAGTCATTTCTCTTTATATGTCAATCGAAAAAGGACAAGTAGTTAGAGATTTTTCCTGGATCACCCAGGATAATAAAAAAATCAAACAATTTAAGGAAGCAAATCAAGAAATAAATATCTTACTTGGCAACTGGATTCGAGGAGAATTTATAACCATGACAATTGTAGGTATTTTAGTGTTTGTCGGCACAGCCCTAATCGGCTTACCCTATCCTTTACCCCTAGCTCTTTTGGCAGCAATATTGGAATTTATTCCCAATATTGGACCCACCATCTCTGCCATCCCAGCAATTATCATCGCTTTAATTACTTTGGGTTGGCCAGGAGCAATTATTACCACAGCTTTATACGTAATCATCCAACAACTTGAAAACAACCTAATTGTTCCAAGAGTCATGCAGAGAAATATTAATGTTAGTGGTTTAACAATCATTTTAGGTATCTTAATTGGTGGTACTATCTTCGGAGTAGCAGGAGCGCTATTGGCTATTCCTAGCATTATCGTTTTAAAAACAATTTTTGAAACTTGGGTTAAGTACAAACCAAAGGGAGATTTGATTTGATTCTTCATTGTGAAGTTTGTTTTGTGAGCGGGTAATGATACGGTGCTCGAACCTATTTAGCCTGGACGACTGTATCAAACAATGTCTACTTCAACCAGACTTACCGTTTATTTCTTTTATCAAAATCGGCTTACGGTACTACATTAATCATGAGCTAATTGTACAACTTAATGAGTTAAAAGTTTATTTAGGTATAAAAAGTCTTAAATCGTGCTAGATCAGGCTTATGCATCAAGCACAACTCCTTTATGAGTAAAAAACCTCTCAAAGTTTCTGAAACTAATTTCGGCGTATTTTTGTGATACTCCATAGTATCCAGACGGATTGTGTAAGTAAAACATTTTACTATCAAAGTCATAACCGACGACTAATACGAGATGTCCTCTTTTTGTTAATGGTGGTGTATTTGGTTCTCGTATTTGCGGATTAACAGAAGCGATCACAAACTGATCGTAATCAAGAGCGCGAATGATATCTGTCTTTGTCATTGGTGAAACTATTCTGCCTTCCACACCAAACTCTTTTTTTATAAACTTTAGGAAAGGTGCATAGAACAAGCCGTCGTAGTAATTTCTGAAATCATTGTTGATCTTTGCATCGCTATTAACAACATATCCGCCATATTTAAAACATTTTTTTCCTAACTCCACGAGTGAGTTCTGCTTTAAATCTCTGCTAGCTAAAACCATTTTTAAACATGCCATTCCACACCCATTCCATGCCCAAATTACATACTCTTCTTTTGTTTTGGCACCAGACTCTTTCCACTTAGGATCATTTCGTAGATCACTACTTCCACTAATGAAGTTCTTAACAATCTTTTCCGAAGCAAATTGTAAATAATAAGGAATGTCGATTTTTACTCGAATTTTTTCAGGCTTATAATAAGCTCCCCGCAATTTTCTAAAGGATAGAAGAATCTTGTAAAAAAACCTTTTTATAAACATCTTGTTAGTTTATGTAATTTCCTAGTAACTTTCTGTTTATTCTGTCACTTTATGAGCGGATAACCGTACTTTGCTCGAACCTATTTAGCCTGGACGAATATATCAAATCATATTTTCTAAACCAACCTGATATGACATTTCCTACTGCTGTCAAAATCATACTTCAGTCTTCCATTACTCCAGAACTAATTTTACAACTGATTGTTTTTAAAAACCATCTCAAGACTGTTGACTTCTGTTTGTTTCAGGAGGTTTTTGGTAAATTATCCAAAAAAGATAAATGAATTAAGGAAGTATAATTGCCAATAGCCACAAAGGCATTGATAATAAAATTACCACTCCGACTATCCACAAACGATTTTTTCGTAAAACCCATAATGACCCAATTATTCCTAATAAGTCCAACGGGTAAGTTACAAAGTTGCAATATGGTTTACACCACATATGAGGTTGATGAAGAATATTTGTGAATGAGTTGTGGATTCCAAAAGTTTGTAAAGTGTCTCGAATCAGATGATATGTTGATAAAACCAAAACGATTATAAAAAAATATCGTAATAGTTTTTTGTTTCCAGACCTCATACATCAATTTTATTACTTAGTCAGAAAAAAGGCGAACCAAATTAATATACTACAGCTACCGAATGATCTCTGTGGTGAAGATATCTTACTTTTAGAGAACTGATGGCACACGAGTGATCCATCTTAGCCGCAAAGATTGTCATTTAAAGTGATCAATCAACTACGTCCGTATATTTGAAATTCTTACTGGTAAGCCTAGTTCTCCCCATTAAATCCTTTCTCATCTCAAGAATGATATTTCCAACAATCTCTCTACCACGCTTAGGTTCCGGTTTTTTTCCACGTTCGCTAATCAACAGTTCTATTAAATTATTTACAGCGACAACTACGCTATCAGAGCTGTAAAGCCAGGATCGATATTGTTCATCGAAGAATTTCCGTTTTAACTCTCCAGAGGCTGTATTTCCAACAAAGCCTTTCAGTAAAACAATTAGGTTTGAATACTTTTCCTCTTTGTACTTAAGCATTGATTCATTCTTTTTTGTCCGAACAGTGAATAGATATGTCACATAAGCACTTACAACTCCCGATACAAATGGGAGAAGAAGAATTAAAATGTCTTTAGTTTGCATAGACTAATTTTACCAACTTAGCACATTTTTAGATACTGATTATTTGGTTTGGGTTCGATTCCCATCACCGGTGTTGCAACTTTCCAGGCTAAGTCAATTTTTGTAAAAAGTGTGGCTCGAACTCGGGAAGATGTTAATTTTTTGGGGAAAATTGAAACCACAACAAAACTACTCCCATATGAAGCGGGTAACGATACGGTGCTCGAACCTATTTGGCCTGCCCGCCTGCGCAGGCAGAGATGACTATATCAAGTCCGATCTAGTTTTGCAGTTGAACCTTCTTAAAGAACAAATGAGTATTAATTCTTTTGCCAATTATCAATAAACCCATTTGATTAATATTAGCTCTCTATGGCGGGTTGAACAAGGTTGTTGTTTTATGATTATTCAGCTTGTAGTTTGTATCTAAACCATTCGATGGTTTTTTTCATGCCAGCATCAAAAGGGACCTCAGGAGACCAATTTAATTCATTTTTGGCTTTTGAAATATCGGGTTTTCTTACCTTAGGATCATGAATATGTGGCAATTCCTTATAAATAATTTTGCTTCCGCTGTCAGAGAGAGCAATTATTCTTTGAGCTAATTCTTGGATACTCATCTCATCAGGATTCCCAATGTTTACAGGGGAAGTAACATCACTTTTTGCCAATTTTATAATTCCACTAACAAGATCACTGACATACTGTGGACTTCTTGTTTGCTTCCCATCGCCAAAAATTGTAACATCGGTATTAAGTATCGCTTGATTGATAAAAGTAGGAATAGCTCTTCCATCATCACTTCTCATTCTTTCCCCATAAGTGTTAAATATCCTAACTATTCTAGTGGGTAATCCATATGATCTATGAAACGCCATCACCATGGATTCGCCAAACCTTTTTCCCTCATCGTAGATAGCTCTTATCCCTGTTGTATTGACGTTCCCATTATAATCTTCTCGTTGCGGATTAATCTCAGCATCGCCGTAAACTTCACTGGAAGAAGAAAAAACGAATGTTGCTTCATTGGCCCTTGCAAGTTGCAGTAAGTTGTATATTCCAAGTGAATTTGCCTCCAAAATATTCATTTTCAATCTATCAAAATCAGTTGGGCTTGCCGGACAAGCAAAATCATAAACAGCATCAATTTTATTCGGCAACTTTAGTGGCTCTTTAATATCATGCTCAATAAACTCAAATTCAGGGAATTGTGAAAGATAGTCAATGTTTTCATGACTACCAGTGACAAAATTGTCAACGCCATAGACTTTATATCCTTCTTGTGTAATAAGTTTTTCAGTTAAGTGTGATCCAATAAAACCAGCTGCACCAGCAATTACTGCTATTCTTTCTTTATTCATGGGAATCTTTCTTTGATTTTTTCATTAATTTTAATATTTCTTTTTTTAATAACGGTTTGTATTTTCTTAAAAAGGTACTAGTCGCCAGCGTTGTGCTATTGCATCTTTTATCTTTTGGATAAGCCCATATTGCTCTATTTTTGTCTGGATCATTTTCGTGCCTTGGATATATGTGCCAATGCATATGACTGTCCTTGTTACCAAGTAATTCATAGTTTAATTTTTTTGGTTTGAAAATATTGTTTACAGCTTCAGCAACAATAGACATCTCAAATAAAAAAAGTTTTTTTTCGGTAGCAGGAAGCTTATGGAGTTCATCTGTGTGTGTTTTTGATAATAATAAAGTATATCCTTTATAAAACTGGTAATCTCCCAAAACGACATAACTGGTGGTCAACTCCACAACAAAATACTTGTTTTCCTTATTATTAATTGATTTAATTCGGTCACATATAAAACAAGCTTTCATGGCTTTTTATTATAACAAATAATGGACATATAATTATTGGTTCTTTTATTCATTTAGAAAATTTTCTTTCCACATTTCAATATCATCTGTAGTGGCAGTGTGAAGGTATTCGCCTAGATATTGAATAGTGATTAGGGGCACTCCTAAAACATTCAGGTTATTTAGAACATCGATTATGTCGGGTGTTTGATTTATTTTTTCCCCAAGGTTTTCTCTTAGTACATAAACTCCCATATTTCTATAAAAACTTTTCAAGGATTCTCGTTTTGCTAAATTTAGTTTTCCACTAATGGTAACTGGTCTATGGGTGGGTGCAATATCAATCTTGGGAGTTACTGCCAAAACCCCTTCAATGTTCTCTTTGTCAGTAATAGCTTGCATCATCTGACAAATTAAATAACTTTCATAATATATATTTGCCTCACTGACTAAAGCCAGATCAGTTTTCCATGGTAAACTCGCAGCAAGCGTTTGAGCTGAACCACTACCAGGATTGGGGTCGAGAACCACGTTAAAATCTTGAAATTGATGAGATAAATAATCATTGAAATCTTGGAAAAGAGTAGATGACACAACCGTGATTAATTCAGGAGGAATTGTCTTAAGAATTGAGGAAATTGTATAAAAAAAAGCTGGCTTTTCACCAATTTTTACCATTAACTTGCTTTCTGGGTTTTTATATCTAGTTTGTTTGCCAGCGGCTAAAATTACCGCTTCAACTTCATTACTTCTTTTCATATGTCTTGATGCTTACATGATTTAACTCTTTTTTAGCAACTGGAACAACTGGATAGTTATTTGCTTCGTCTATCACAAAATTTACATCCACATCTCTACCAATTTTTCTTAGTTTTTGTGTACTTAAAGACTCTAAGATGTGCTGTTCCCAGTTTTCAGAATAAAAAGAAATAAAATCCAAGTCATCTTGGGAGATTTTGAAATTGCCGTTGGATAATAGTGATTTTCCAACAAGAGCACATCCTACCTTATCTTCAGGTCTAAAATCTCCACTAGACCCAGCACCTATTAAAGCCCAATTTCCCCCAATTCCCAAGATTGCCTGTGCTATTGCCTCGTAGTTTAGAGTAGTTGCAACCAAAACATTTTGGGCTTCTGAGGCATTGGTAATAAGTTTGGTGCCGTCTGATGTGGTAAGAATTACTCGTTTATTTTTTAAGTCTATTTTTGATAAATCATGAGGGGAATTAGTGTAATCAAACCCAGGTATTATTTCTCCTTTTCTCTCGCCAGCTAGTAGAGTATCGTCTTGACCTTGATATGATCTCGCCTCTTCAACTTCAGCACAAGGAATAACTTCTTCAGCTTGACAAAATAAAGCTACCGCAATTGTCGATGTGGCTCTTAACACATCAATTGTAACTATATTAAACTCTCTTTCACTCCAGTGTTTACCTCTATCAGGTGTGCTGTCAATTAATAGTTCTGACATTATTTTTTGCCCTCTTTAAGTTGTTGAATTTTTCCATATGTATCAGCATGAAGTCCTCTTCTTATGGTTTCAACTCTAGGAATTTCTTCAAAAGGAATGTTGCCCATGTTGACATTTGGACCAAGGGTACTTACTAAATTAATTTGATTTGCTCTACTTGGTGCCTCAAAAACAATCTTATCTAGAGGAATTACTTCCAGCATTGCGTGCAGCAAAGCCTCGTTAGAACTAGTATCGGCTTTAAAAACAGAGTAACCAGTGCCTATTTCTCTTGCCTCTAAAATTACATAGTCCGCACCCGAATCTTTTGCACTTTTAATATGAGTCACTCGCTCACTAATTGTTAAAGCATCATCTTTTGCTTGATCTTTGTATCCAATTTCAACCATAACTTTTAAACCCTCTCTCTTTGCCATCTCAATAGCTTCTGGCAACTCGGCAACATCTACAGCAAAACCACTAGCCACCTCAATTGTGGTTATGTCCATGTCTTTTAAAAATTTTAATAGGTCTACATACATACCCTGTCTATAGCTGATTTCAAACAATGTTCCACCCAAGCAAACAGGCGTCTCATATTTTTGAGCTGTTAGCAATTTATCACGTAAATCTTTATCCTGAAAAAGAGACCACGTTGTCCATCCAAGCTTAACAACTTGAACATACTGATGCAACGAATCCATATATGCTCTAAAAATAGACGGCGGCAATCCTTTATCAAGGATAAAGTTACCACCCTCATGGTGGTTCCCTACGTTATTTATCAGTGCTTCAGAAAAATTTGGTCTAGACATTTGTGCCTCCTTTTGATTTTTTAATAGTTTCTTTTGCTAAAATCTCAAGTGGGTCAATAATTTGTGAATTCATATCTTTATGTTTTAAAACCAGAGGAAGTTCTGTGCAACCAAGAATAATTATTTCTGCCCCATTATTAAGCAGGTCAGAAATACATCCTAGGAGTAACTTACGATTAGCCTCATTAACAAAGCCTGCTTTTATACCTTCTTTTCCGTAAATAATTTCCATTAGTCTTTTCTGATGCTGAATATCTGGCTTAATGCAATCTAAATCCTGGTCGAAAATATATCGATCATATAAACCTGACTGAATAGTTCCGTCTGTTGCAAGTAAACCAACTCTGTATTTTCCAAGTTTTTTTATCTCTTCAACAACTAATTCAATCATGTTTAATACGGGTATGGGCAATTGATCTTCAATTTGAGGTAAAAAATAATGAGCGGTATTACATGTTATAACTGCAAATTCAACATTTGCACGAGCAAGCAATTGTATGCCTTTGAGAATTTGATCACTAGGATTTTCCCCAATTCCCAAGATTGCCTCCGTTCTGTCTGGAATATGAGAAAACATCGCAATGATTGATTCGAGGTGATCTTGATCGGATTGAGCGTTTGTATATTTAATGATTTTTTGATAGAAAGAAATAGTTGATTCGGGGCTCATGCCTCCTAAAACACCAAATCTTTTTTCAGTTTTCATTTAAATTTCAATCTAGACAGGACTTTTAAAAAACAGTTAATCAAGAAAAAGCATATCATTGATAAATTCTTTGTCAATAATATTATGATATAAAATAATATAGTATGTTAATACTATTAGGGTCTTTTTTAGAATAGTGGTATAAAATAACCGCAATGCTTTATTTATAGGTAAAAACAGGTACATATAAGTTCTAAACTTTCAGAAAAGCAAATTAAAAAAATAATCAAATTTTCAATAGGTGGTAGTTGTAATTTTAGCCTCAGGTTCGATTCCTGTTACCAGTATTGCAACTCTCCAGGCTCAGTTGTTTTTTGCAAAATTTGAGGCTCGAACTCGGAGAAAGACTAATTACTTGGGGAAAAGGGAATGAAGTTTGTTTTCATTCTCATCTGGAGCGGGTAACGATACACTGCTCGAACCTATTTAGCCTGGATGACTATATCAAAGAGTATCTCCAAAGCCATCCTGAGTTACCAATTGGTACTCAACTAAAAATCATTTTGCGTGAACTTCTCACCCACGACATTATTGTACAACTTAAAGAGTTTATGGGCTATATGGGTATTGTTAGTTTTTATAAACCCTTAATTATGAAACGACCTTCCTGAATGTTACAATTTGAATAATATGAAAATGATTGGAACTATACTAATCACAATTATTGGATCTTATTTTGTCGGCGCTATAACATTCTTTGGTTCGAGTGCTTTAGTGTATGTTATGACTCGTTTAGGAAATTGGGTACTCTCTTTACCTATGTGGGGGATGGTGATCTCTTTTGTAATTATTGGTCTCGTTGTAATCGAACTTTATAAAAAGTTACCTAAACAAAAATAGTTAAAATGATAGAATGCGATTACCGAATGATCTCTGTGGCGAAGGTATCTTACTTTTAGAGAACTGGTGGCACGCAAGTGATCCATCTTAGCCACGGAGATCGCCCTTTGGGGTTATTATGAAGAAAAATGCATTGATAATTGGCAGCCTAGTTTTAGTTGTAATTCTTGCGACTGGCTATTATTTCCTAAATAAACCACTTCCCCCAACACAAGAGGAATTGTCCTCCCGAAATACAGTTGAAGATTATTTCATCGAGCATATGAATATGAGTGCTGAAGAAGCTAAAAGAATGGCCACAGATGGGGTGATGCTCAGGTTGAGTCCAAATAGTGAGCTCCAAGGAGTTATCGACAATCTCTACTACTACGGTTTTATTGACGATCAGTCAACTTTTGAAAAGCTACTCATAGAAACTACTGATATTACTCCTGGCAATAAAAACTCAATTAAGGTTGGTAAAAATACCATAGATATAAACTCTAACTATTTTCTCAACTACTCCATGAGCGATGAGGAAATTGTAGACACCTTACTAAACAAAGCACAATTTGAAGAAAACTTTACTCGATATAATTACTTATTTATGCCCGGCTTTTCTGACGACAAAATAAATTGAAAAATAAAATTATCCTTTTTGTTCATGAACAGGCAAAGGATATGACATCATTAATTCATTGTTTAGGTATACTTCTACCCAATAAACACCAGGTTTTTCAAACTTTGCGTTCACTAGTGCGGTAATAACGTTGGCCGGACTAGTTTCATTTAATAAATAGAATTCTTGATCTGGAATTTCAACAACATTCTTTTTTAAATCTGGATCCTTAATGTCAATTTTTTGCTTAAATTTACCTTTACCATAAATCCATCTATTAACAATAAAAAATTGAGCAATTACTCCAGTACGAACAAAATTATCAAATACACCAACAAAAACAGGTTTACCAGCCTGTCCTTTTGCTACACCATCGCATAAGACAGAAAATTGTAAGATTGGCTTATTTTCCACTTTAGATATTGATCTTGTTTTACTTTTTTTTGTCATAACTTTGTGATAAATCTTTGATAATTCTTTTTTCTGGGGGAACAACAGAAAAGGAATCTGTTTCAAATATTGTTAACGTCTGGCGATATTCAATCAAGTTTTCAGCCAGTAATCCTTCTTTTCTACTATTAGATATAATATCTTCATATAGTTTATGCAGTCTCCATATTGACTTCCAAACTGCCAAATCAAAACCAGGTTTCCCTGGGCATGAAACATTAAACCCAAGACTTTCTGCTTTGTCTATGCCAATTGCATATCCGTGAGAATAGTATCCTTCCGTCAACTGATGCGCTATATTTTTATATTTTGGAACTTTTTTGCCCGCGTTATTAACGTCTGTTTCTTCAGTATTCTTATCTTTCAAAAGTGAGCTTACTTCTAAAAGGTCTGAGGCATACTGTTTTGCACTTTGTATCGCACGATCATATTGCCCAAGTACCTTAAGGTCAATTTTTTCAATAAGAGGCATGTATTTTAAAGCCTTTTCTTGATTATCTTCCGTGATTCCTTCTATAACTCGCAAAGCATCTTTAATAGATAATGCGGAAACTTGCATTGTCCTACCATATTCGTCTGGTATACGGATTTGTGGGTCAATTGGACCCAATTCCGAAGATGGACCCATTACTAAACTGTCTGCACCTAGAGCTAATAAAGTTGCTGCACTTTTTGCATAATAAGGAATAATAACGTTAAATTCTTTTGAAGCATATTTCCGACACCACCTTGCCATATTAAAAGCTTGATCAGCAAAGCCTCCTGGACTAAGTAAAAACAAATCTAGCTTTTCTTGATTTCCAACATCTTGTAGAAGCTCAAAAAATATTTCAGCATGTTGGGCGTCCAATGTGTCGTGAGAGTAATATACAAAGACTTTTGACTTGCGTTTTAGCTGAATATCGTTAATAAGAGCAACTCTATCTCCCCGAAGCCTATTTTCATAGTTATCATAATATTCCTCACGTTTTTTACTAAGCTCAATAGAAACTGGGAGAGATGCCCCCTCTCCACCACTTACTTCCTTTTTAGGAGAAGGTTCTGCTAACTCTAATTTTTTAGGTTGCTTAAGGTTATTGCTCATATCTTACTTCATTTCCAACAGAGGGTGAATAATTAGGGTTCACTCCTCGTAGGTAATCATCCAGTGGATTGCTGCCTGGCGTAATGTGTTGGGTTTTTCCACGGTATTTATTTTTATACTCTTCATAAAGTTCTCTTGAAGTTTTTTTATTTTCTGACGGATTTACTGGGTTTTTAGATTTATCAGAAGATAAAAAATCACCATAGGAACATTCAAATGCCTCGCAAAATTTAACCAGCTCTTCAACACTAACCTTGCGATTGCCCTGTTCTATTGAAGTAACTGCAACACGAGACAACCCCACTTTATTTGCCAATTCTTCTTGGGTTAAACGATTTTCTTTTCTTAGTTTTTGAATTTTTTTAGCAATATTCATATAAGTTGATGTAAGTTAATGGTAAATCTATGCTTAAAGATAATGTAACAAAATCTAACAATGATGTCAAGAATTATTACACATCTGCTTTCAGGTTCAACTCTCGTTACCCGTATTTTTCACTTCCAGGCTAAACTCAAAACCAAAAAAATCTGGTTTGAACCAGATTTAAGTGTGATTTTAAGGCTAACTTTGGAGAAGTGTAGCCATAATTCTCATTATGAGCGAGAGACGGGATTCGAACCCGCGACCTTCTCCTTGGCAAGGAGACATTCTAGCCACTGAACTACTCTCGCTGGTCAATTTACCTTAAGCAATGCTTAAGGGTGCCAAGCCTTGGAATCGAACCAAGATCCCATGTTTTTCAGACATGTGCCGTGACCAACTTGGCTAGCTTGGCGATGTTAAAACTTCTGTATTGTAAACGATTTTTCGCTACAAGCAAAGTAAAACGTGGGTAATATAGGGCTCGAACCTATGACCTCATCGATGTAAACGATGCGCTCTAACCAACTGAGCTAATTACCCTTTATTCTTGGTGCCCG
>CAYSMC010000037.1:0-33193 GCA_964432115.1 uncultured Pseudomonadales bacterium
TTTTTTTAAATTTTTATTAATATTTTTGTAATTTTTTATAATTTTTTCAGCACTATTTTTAATCAATTGTTCATCTTCACTTTTGTT
Source organism: uncultured Pseudomonadales bacterium (assembly GCA_964432115.1). Lineage (GTDB taxonomy): Bacteria > Patescibacteriota > Microgenomatia > UBA1400 > PJMF01 > JAAZKO01. Next base: position 88 of record CAYSMC010000037.1, read on the forward strand.
TAAGTTGTGAAAAAGATATTGTTTCACGTTTTTTTGTAAAGCAAAAATTGACCAACAATTAATTAGTAAAACAATTGAGAAGCAAGCTAGTAGTACAAAAATTATTTTTTTTGCCATAATTTTTGATAAGTATCAGCAATCACTGGCCAGGTCAAACTAGTACTGATCTTTTTATCAAACTTCTTTGTTCGTGGAGTTTTGATTATAGCTTGAGCTATTTTTTGCGAATTATTAGTCATAAAAATATAGTCTTTAAAAATTGACATTGCTAAATAGTCTTTAATTAATTGATTGTGGTAGTGAGCAATTACTTGGCAATGTTGTTTTAAAGCTTCACAAATACTGAGGTATCGAGAGACAAAAGCAATTGGATAATGACTAAACAGTTGTTCGGCTTTAGCGACTGCGCCACGAAAAGTGACATCAAGTTGATAATTTTTACTAAATTGTTTGGCTTGATTCATTAATGGCCCATCACCAAAAACATCTAGATGATAGTTAATTTTTTTATTTTTTAAGATATTAAGGGCTTCGAGATATTCTAAAATACCAGTTTCTGGGACTAAACGACCAACAAAAATAATTTTCCTTAGATTTTTGTTATTTGGATTATTCATTTCTTGGTCACTAGCTCCATAAATAATATAGTCAGCCTTAACACCATAATATTTCTCGTGAAAACCGCCAACTACAATACTGCCCTTACAAAATCGATTGGCTAAACGATGCCAAAAAATAGCTTTGTTGTTTAGTTTATCACTCGATTCATGTCCGTGAAAAGTAATAAAAAGCTTGTGAAAAATAAAAGGATAGAGAGGGATGATCCACCAAAACACACCATGGATATGAATAATATCTGCTTCTTTGAATAAATTTCTATGATTAACTATCTGTCGCCAAATTTTGAATTTGTAATAATGGCTATAGCGATTATCGATACGATCAACTTTAATTTGATCAATTAATTCAGTTCTTAGCAGTTTTAAATTTTCATTGCCAGCTAAAACCCTAACTTGATGATTTTTTTTGATTAATTCTTGATTAATTTTACTTAAGTGTTTTTCCACACCTCCAATATGGGGAGTGTAATACTGGCTAATTTGTAGGACTTTCATATAATGAGCTTATGTCTCAGTTTGATTATAAGAAAGAAATGCTTTCCTTGATAGTAACGGTTTTTAATGAAGCAACAACAATTGAAAATTTTTTGCTAAGTGTCCAAAAACAAAGTTTAGTGCCAGGTGAGGTGATTATTGTCGATGCTCAATCAACTGATTGCACCGCCGATTTAATCAGCAATTTTGCTAAAAATACTTCTTTAAATATTCGGTTTTTTATTAAACAAGGCAATCGTAGTATCGGGCGCAACTTGGCTGTGAGGAAGAGTCGGGGAAAGTATGTAGCTATTACAGATGCCGGTTGTATTTTGGATAAAGATTGGTTAAAAGAATTATGGCGCACGCAATGTGAAAGTCAGGAGCCAGTAGTAGCTGGTTATTATTGGGGTGTAGCTAATAGTGTTTTCCAAGAAGCAACGATTCCCTATTTTTTAGTGATGCCCGAGCGAATTAAGGAAAAAGAATTTTTACCAGCCACTCGTTCGATGCTCATTAAAAAATCTTTATGGCAAAAAATGGGGGGATTAGATGAAGCATTAAATTATAATGAAGATTATCATTTGGCAAAACGATTAAAAAATCAGCAAGTTAAAATTGCTTTTAGCAACAAAGCGATAGTTTATTGGTTGCCTCCAAAAAATCTTGGTCAATTTTGCCAAAAAATTTACTTTTTTGCTAAAGGAGATGCTGCTGCAAGTTTAATTCGCTCTAAAGTTTACTTAATTTTTTTGAGATATTTAATTTTTTTTGGAATTTTATTATTTTTTCCTAATAATTATTTAATTTTTTGGCTAATGGGTTTGTATTTATTGTGGGCGATGTTGAAGAATGTCAAATATTGTCCTAGATCTTTTTTTTATTTGCCAATTTTACAGTTATTGGCTGATTGGCTGGTTATGTTAGGAACTGGTGTGGGATTTTTTCAATCTAATTTATCTAATAAATCCTGATATTGTTTTGCTAATTTAAGATTTCTTTTTTGGGAAAAATAAAAACTAATTCTTTGATCGTTTTGGTCAATTGGATGATCTGGAGAACAATTAATATCTAATCGCTTGATGACGTGTTGAACAGTACCCAAATTTCCATCAACAATTAAACTGTTGGGGAATAAATTGTGAAAGTTTTTTTGAAAAAAAGAAAAATGTGTGCAACCGAGTACAATGGCATCAAATTTATTGTTAGGATCGATGTTTGTTTTTAAATAATGATTAATCTTTTGCTGATCAAAACAATTGTTTTCGACAAATTTAACTAATTCTTTCAAAACCACCGTTGTAAAATTAGCTTGTTGACTAAAACGTTGTTTTAGTTTGGCTAGTTGTTGGCTATTGGCAGTGATGTTGGTGGCAGTGATTAAAATTTCAGTCTTTTTGCTTAGCTTTTGCTTTTTTAATTGATCAATGGCCAATTTAATTGCAGGCTCCATACCAAAAATTGGAAAATTAAATCTGCTTTGATTTCTCAGCTCTTCAATGGCCAGGCTAGTTGCAGTATTACAGGCAACGACTAAAGCATCTATTTTTTTTGTGGCTAAAAATTTTACGCTGTCTAGAACATACTGACTAACTAACTCGGCTTTTTTATCTCCATAAGGTAAATGTTGGTAATCAGCAAAATAAACAAAATTACTCGGACAAGCTAAATTAAGAAAAGTTTTTAAAACAGTTAAACCTCCAGCGCCAGAATCGAAAATAGCGATTGTCATCATTGTTGATTATAACGTGTTTATTCTTCTATTCGAATGGCTTTTCCACTTACTAGCGCATCAGCAATTTTTTGATAAGTGTGATTGATGGTGCGCGCGAAAGTGGGTTGAGAAATCGCCATTTCACTAGCAGCCGTTTTTTGATCTTTTTGATCAAAATTATAGAGCTTTAGGGCTTCAACTTCATCTTTTGCCAGAGTTATTTCTTCAAGATTTCTTAAAGGAATACCTGTTGGTTTGAAGTAATGAGCTTTAGCTTGAAAGCGTAAACAACGACGAATTCTCGGTCTTGGCATAATTAAGCAGGATTATAACAATTGATTCCTTGCATTACAGTGCCACATTTGGGACATGTAATTTCCGTGCAAGGAGTGCCTCGACGATGTGCTTCTTCGTGTTTGCATTTTGGACAAATACAAACATTTGAACCAAGAGGCCGATTAGCTCTACGACCAGTACGAGGACCTTTTCCTAGAGGGCCAGTTCCATCAAGATTTGGCATATATTTCCTTTCTTTAATTAATAATTTAATGAATACATATTCATAATATCACTCTCATTAACTTTTGTCAAATAGTCACAATCAGAAATGCTTATTGAAGAAATTGGCGAGTTTTTAAATATTTTGCAAGATCTAAGTTAAACTTTTAATTAATTGATTGAGTTTATCCTGTTGATCCTGATAAAAACTTTTTTTATCTATTTTGATAATATTTTTAATTTCACGGGTACGATATTTTTTTTCTAGATTAGTCAAATCATCGTCGCTCACCAACAAATAAGCTAATTTATTGTTATAAACAGTCACAAACAATAAATCACCCAAGGCGATTTGATCATTCCTAATAAAAAAGCTTTGCCAACGTCCAGTGGGGAAGGCAGTAAAGCCGTAACGAGCTTTAAATTCAAATAAACCAGTTGTATTAAATAAGCCTGCTGGATTACTAGCTCTACCATGACTAATACTTTTAAGTTTTTTATCCAAGGCAAATTTAATCAATTGATATTCTAAGATAGCTCCAACACCACCACGAATTTTACTAAATCTCTCTTTGGCTCCAAAAGATACCACAGCACTGGCTTCATTAATTGAGAAAACCAGGGCCGAACGCAAGGCATTTTCTTTATAAAGTCCTGCTATATAGCACTTTTTTTCAACTCTAATTCTGCCCAAAATCGAAGTTTCTAAATCATAAATGATAGCTCGCTCCTTGCGCATGGTGGTGTTTTGATAAAGTGTTTTAAACTCTTCAAATAAAGTTTCGTCCATTTCTCGCACGTTTAACTGAAAGCCTTCTTCTTGAAAGTATTCTTGAGCTTTTTTTAAAGATTTTCTACCTCTTTTGGAAAGAATATAATCTTCAGCTTTTTCTATACCAGTCAGATCACCAAACCAAGTAATGTTTTCTGGGATATAAACTCCACCCTCTACTTGATATTTAAAAAACACCAGATCTGCTTCTTTCAACTCAGCTAAATCTGGTTTTTCGTGGTAAAAATAGCTAGCAATTTTGAGATTGGCTTTGTTTATTAACATTGTTCTCTTATTATACTTTAGAGAATGTTTTTGCAGTAGTAATCTCTCTTGTAGTATGATAATGAATTAATGCAGCATTTTTCCTTAAATTTTACTCAAAAAGACCCCCAGCACTATTATTTATTTCCTATACCTAGGACTAATATTTATCAAGACATTAGTCAACTACTAATTCCCGAATCTAGTCAAATTGTCAAATTAGATCAAGATAATCAATTAATGATTGCTAAAGCTGATAGTTGTTTGAGTATGAATTTTCAACATCAGGCTAAAGTTATTGCTACTGATTGGAGATCGCTGCAATTAAAAAAAAGTCACAACAGTGAAGATTTCCAGCAAGATCAATATGTCAATTACCTTGATCAAAATATGCGAGACGTGGCTGACAATTGGAAAAATGGAGAAAAAGATTTAAAAAAAATCACAATCATGTTTTATGAAAAAACTCTTGAATATCTGAGTTATGGACAGGCTATTAAAGAGTTACACCCATACTCCCAAGCGTTAAAAGAAAAAGTAACAGATTGTGGTGGTTTTGCTACTTTTTTGATGACGCTATTACAGACTCAAGGTTTAGTGTCTCGATTGGCTGTAGGTTATTTGATCAAAGACAGTTATCTTCAAAAATTAAAAAAACAATTAAAACTAAAATTTACTTGGTCAGATTTGACGATGCATGCTTGGTTAGAATTGCAAACGGCCGATGGAAGCTGGCTGCCTTTAGATCCAGCTGTAGATTGGCGATATCGTCATGGTCAGAGTCGTCGCTTGGCTAATTTTACTCATTTAGCAGCTGATCGGTTATTGATTAGTTATGGTCATAATCATCGTTTTCGCTATTTTCAGCACAGTTATCATTGGCCAATTTTGCAACACCCCCAACTGATTAAGGAGAATAATGCTTAATCTAAATTTTGCTAGTAATGAAAATACAACTGAAGCTCGTCGTGCTCTTCATTTATTGAGTCACAAGAAGCGATGGCAAGAGGGACCAGCACTAGCAGAGTTAAACCAGGCTTTGGCTGAAAAATTCTCGACAGCAACTAATCAAGTTTTTTTTACCTTAGCTGCTCGAAGTGCTCTCTATTTATTTTTAAAAAGTTTGGGTTTAGCCAAAAACAGCGAAGTTCTAGTTCAGGCCTTTACTTGCGAAGCGGTAGTTTTACCAGTTCTAGCAACTGATTTATCTCCAAAATATGTAGATATCGAAGATGAAACTTGGTCGATGGACTTTAATGATTTGACAAAAAAAATCAGCCAGCACAGTCGAGTGTTAATTTTACAACATAGTTTTGCTATGTTACCTCGAGATAGAGCACAAATTTTACAACTGGCAAAAGAGCGAAATTTGCTAGTTATCGAAGATTTAGCTCATGGTTTTAGCCCTCAGTTATTAGATCAGCAATCCTATCCAAGTTCAAAACTTTTATCTTTTGGTCGTTCAAAGTTTTTTAGTGCTGTCTATGGAGGAGCAATTATTGTTGAGTCGCAACTGATTAATAAAAAATTTACTCAAAGCGTTGCACAATTAGCACCAGTCACTAAGCAATTTATTAGCAAAGCTCTTGCTTATAAAATTTTAACCCCGCTTTTGAAAAAAACTTATAATTGGGGAGGCAAATTGTTTCACGCCCTGTTCAATTATCTGGGAATTTTTAATCATGAAATTACTTGTCAAGAAAAAGCGGGTAACTACGATGATTGGCTAAATAAAGCTCTACCCAACGTATTTGCTCAATTATTGTTAGAGCAAATACGCAATTATTCGGTAACGTACACCGATCGTCAAAAAATTGCTCAACTATATTGGCAAGAATTGCCTCAAAACATTGCTAGCAACAATTTACCAAGCTTACGCTATCCATTGCTTTTTGATCAAGCAGATTCCTTTTTAGCTAAAATGGCTAAACGGGGATATATATTGGGTAATTGGTACCGACAAGTAGTGGCGCCACCCGCACTAAATTTAACTAAAGTACAATATCAAATGGGTAGTTGTCCAAGGGCAGAACAAATGAGTCAACAAGTTGTTAATTTGCCACTTAATATTAGTTTAAAAGAAGCTCAAAAATTATTAGGAATTGTAATTGATGTCAGAAAAAATTTTAATTGAAACAGTAGACAGTCCTGAATTGTGGGAACAATATCTCGATCAGTGGCCGGAAGCTAATTTTTTGCAATCTAGCGCTTGGAAAACTTTTCAGGAAAAAGTGGGCAAGCAAGTTTGGGCGCTTCGATTATATGAATCAAATCAACAAAAAAATAAAACTAGTTTAGCTCTGGCTTTAGTCATTGCTGAAACGGCGAAACGAGCTAATTATTTAACAATTGCGGGAGGTCCACTTTTGGATTGGCAAAGTCAGAAGCGTCGATTAATTATTCAACAACTGTTAACTTTTTTAGAAACTATCGCCAAAAGCGAAAAAATTTCTTTTCTTCGTCTTCGTCCTCAAGCCCTATCTAGCCCCGAATTACAAAATTTTTTCAGTGAGCTCGGTTTTCGTCAATCGCCGATGCATTTAACTGCTGACTTAACCCTACAATTAGATTTATCCCAGAGGGAAGAGACCCTCTTGATTCAAATGCGCAAAAATACTCGTTATGAAGTGCGACGAGCGCAAAAAATGGGTATTAGCACACGAATTAGCAGCAATCCAGCTGATATTCAAGCTTTTTATGAAGCTCAGGTGCAGTTAGCCAACAGACAGAAATTTGTACCTTTTTCTTATCAGTTTCTTTATCAGCAATTTTTAGCTTTTCTTAAAAATGATCAAGTAGTATTAATTCACAGCTACCTGAAAGATCAGTTATTAGCCAGTGCATTTATTATTTTTTATCGCCACGAAGCTGTTTATCACTATGGTGTTTCTACTTTAGCTAATGCTAAATTACCTGGAAGTTATGCTTGTCAGTGGGCAGCTATTAAAGAAGCCAAAAAACGTGGGTTAGCTAGTTATAATTTTTGGGGAATTTCTCCAGTCAATGAGACTAAACATCGTTTTGCTGGCGTGAGTTTATTTAAACGTGGTTTTGCTGGCCAAGAGATAGAGTATCTAGCGGCTCAGGACTATCCATTTTCTAGTCATTACTTTTTAGTGAGAGCTTTTGAATTATTGAGGAAAAAAATTAGAAAACTATAAAAAAATAGTTAATTGTTTATTGGCAAGTAGTTTTCTTTGATAAGTTTTTATTTAACTAAAACCCAGCTTGAACTGCACCTTTGGATAAAAAGAGTATTCTTAATTCGTTGAGCCAAGCGTTGCCAAATTCACTTAAGTAAAAGCAAGTTAATACCAGAAACAAGAGGATAAAAACGATAATTAAAGTTTTAGCGTTTGAATGTTTTTTATAAAATTCCACCTGTTCTTCTAAAAAAATCTGTCTTTTTAAGAGTGCTTCTGCTTTGTTTTTTTCGATGCTTTGTTTGCTTTGGCGATTAGTTTTTGGCATAATTTGCATAATTCCATCAGGACGGTTGATATATAAAACATTTTATATGCAAAAATGAACATTGCGCAAGTAATAATCTGGCAATTTACTGATTTTTAAAACCCACTGCGACCATGTGGGTCGATGGAAAATTGAAATCTATTAAATTGCCGTCATCATCTTTGGTGTAAAGCTTTACTTGTTCTTTTAGCCAATTATTTAAAATGTATTGATTAGGATTGGCTTCGACTTTGACATTAACAAAACCAATTTCCTCAAGTACTTTTTGAGTTTCTTCTAGTGTCCAATAACAATATTTTTCATTGATTTCGTTTTGCCAATTGTCACGATACTCTTTGCGCATATAAAATTCATAGGCCCATTCAAGATCTAATTGCAGCAATTGATTTCCATTATTTTGTTTAATTAATTTAAAGTCAAAAGCATTACCTCCAGCAAACTCACGATGAAAACATTGAAACAAGGCCATTGTTGAAAGTCGGCTGTAATCAATTTTTTTGTTATTTTTGATCGAATCAAAATCCTGACCATCATTCTGCCTAATTTGCATTAACACCTGTTTATTACTGGGTTTAACAAAATCACGAATAATAATTTGACCACCGGGCTTAAGTTCTGTTAAGGTGTTTTTTAAAGCAGTGATCATTCGTTGTGGTCCACCGCCAAATGATATTATTTCGTGAGCACTGGTAGAAAAATATTTGATATCGACAGAATTTGCGGCAAAATTTTGTTGAGCAGCATCAGCAATTAACCAAGTAATTTCTTGAATGTAGGGAGAGATATTGCGATATTTATGAGTAATATCTACAGCAATCATTTTAATTTTTTTGTCAGATTGTTGAAGTTTGGTTAAAATACTTTCAGCAACTTTGCCAGTACCAGAGCCCGCATCAACGATTAACATGTTATTTTTAATGTTTGCAAAATAGTGTAAGAGAGTTTCCGCTTTAGAAATAGTAGCAGCATCCATCCTGCCCGTATAAGATTCCAAATCTCTCCCTTGATTTGCTCGTCTCATTTGTTCTAGAAATCCAGATTCCATAAGTGAAGCAGATTATAAAACAAAACCTGGCCTTTTGCAGATATGTTTTTTTAGAAAATCCTGCACTTTCATTAGCTCTATAATTTAGAGCTGATATAATAATTAACAATGCAAATCGAAGATTTTTTAGCCAAGTATAATCAGCCTAGTTTTCGTCTAAAACAATACAATTTAGCTCGTTATCAAACATTAATCAACGATTTTTCAGAATTAACAACTTGGTCAAAGGAGTTACGTGAACATTTGCTTGAAGAGTTATCTTTTACTAGCCTAAAAAAGGTAACTGAGCAGTTGGCAAACAAAGGTGACACGCTTAAGATTCTATTTGAGCGTCAAAATCATCCTGGACAATTTTTTGAAACAGTTTTAATGATGCATCGTGATGGACGTAATACCGTTTGTGTAAGTTGCATGGTTGGTTGTCCTTTAGCTTGTAGATTTTGCGCTACTGGAGACATGGGTTTTATTGATAATTTGACAGCTGAAGAGATTGTCGATCAGGTTTTAGAGATGGCACGTTTTTGTAAAAAAAATCAAAAAAAGATTTCTAATATTGTTTTTATGGGTATGGGAGAGCCGCTGTTAAACTTAAAAGAAGTGTTGGCGGCGATAGAGGTTTTTACAGCCGCTGACAAAATGGCGATGAGTGAGAGTCGAATTGTGATTTCTACGGCCGGTATTATTGAACCACTTCAAGAATTATTGAGTGAGAATTTTAAAGAACGCTTGGCGCTTAGCTTGTATGCTCCCAATCAAGAGTTGAGAGAAAAAATTATGCCAGTTGCAAAAAATAATCCCTTGAATGAGTTAATGGCCACTATTGATCAATACATTGCTCAAAGAAATAAGCGAGTCTCTTTTGAGTATATTTTAATTAAAAATGTGAACGACAAAGAGAGCTACGCTTATCAATTAGTTGACTTACTTGCTGATCGTTTAGCTCACGTTAATTTAATTCCCTACAATCAAGTGCCAAACCAAGATTTTGCTTCACCAGATAGTGAAGCAATAAATCGTTTTGCATATATTCTAAAAAAAGCACACATTCCTTACACAATTAGAGTTAGCATGGGCGATGATATTGATGCTGCTTGTGGTCAATTAGCGGCAAAGAGAAATTAGTATATTTTTTTGTTATTAAGTGAGATGGCGGAGGTGACAGGATTCGAACCTGTGAAGCCGTGAGGCTCTGGTTTTCAAGACCAGTGCAATTGACCGCTATGCGACACCTCCAATTGTTAATTTGTTTAAAAAACTTTCAAACCTCCCAATTATAACAAGTTTTTAGTCAAAAAGTGTTAAATCTCCCTATTGTCCGCAAAAAATGCTATACTTTTTATTGATGCCCGAACAAAATCAAACTGTCCCAGACAACAATAAGTCTGCCGAAGCCAAGAAAGAGGCAGATGCTACTAATCAAGCAGTCAATTTACCCAAATCAGCCAATCTAGAAAAATCCAAAGTAGCCCCTGGTTATTATCGTCCGATTCCTGAGGAAACACTGGTGACCTGGGAAGCTCCAGCTCGACCATTCAAAAAAAGAAATAAACAATTTTTTGGAACTGTGTTTATTATCGCTGTATTAGTAGCTTTAATTTTATTTTTTGCTGGACAGGTTTTACCAGTAGCTTTAGTCATCTCAGTGGTTTTTTTGGTCTATGTGACGGCGATGATTCCTCCACAAAATGTGTCTGTAAAATTGACTAATTATGGTTTTTACATTGATAAAAATGCCTTTGCTTGGTACGAAATGGGTCGTTTTTGGTTTGAGAAAAAACAAGGTTTTGACACTTTGCAGATTGAAATCGGTCATTTTCCCAACCGTTTGAGTTTGGTCTTAATTGATGGGGTTACGCCAAGTAAAGACGATTTGGAGTTGGTGCTATCTGAGGTTTTACTCAAAGATAAACCTAAGCCCACCGCATTTGAAAAGGCTTCCTCTTGGTTAATTAAAAAAATTCCTTTAGATTAATTGGAATATCATGTCAAAAATTTTTGCTCTTGTTCACTAAAAAAGTTTTTTATTAAATTTTTTGATGATTAGTGTCTTATTTTTTGTGCCCGCTTTAGTTAATAATCAGGCAATCGTGAGTCCACTGGTGAATGCGACTTTATTACTTAGTTTAATTTATTTAGGTCAGAATCAGGCATATATTATGGCAATTTTACCAAGTACAGTAGCTCTCAGCAGTGGGTTGTTACCGGTGATAATGGCCCCCATGATTCCCTTTATCATTTTGTCAAATATTATTTATCTTAGAACTTTTGCCAGTTTAGAGAAAAAACATTCAAGTATTTTAGCCTTAATAGTAGCAGCTGTTTTGAAAAGTTTATTTTTAACTCTAGTTGTGCCAAAATTGGTATTAATTATTTAAAATTTGAGGATAAGGGTGCTCAAAGTCATTTAACAGCCACTGCTGATCAAAAAATAGATTGTATTTATTGCGGTCAATGTAGTTTGCATTGCCCTGTGTCTGCCATTAGAGAAAAAAATCACTTAAAAAACGTAGAGGCAGCGCTAGCTGATTCAGATAAAATTGTTATCGCCCAAATGGCACCTTCAGTCAGAGCTAGCATTGGCGAGGAATTTGCGTTACCGGTTGGCAGCGATGTAACTGGCCAAATGTACACAGCTTTGCGCCAATTAGGCTTTGATTATATTTTTGATGTTAATTTTGGCGCAGACATTACTACCATGGTTGAAGCTCAAGAATTGGTCGAGCGGATTGAACATGGCGGAGTATTGCCAATGTTTACTTTTTGTTGTCCAGCTTGGGTCAAATTTGTCGAATTTTATTATCCGGAATTAATTCCGCATTTAACTAGTTCTCGTTCACCGCAGATCCATGCTGGTGGTGTATATAAAACTTGGTGGGCCAGACAAAAAGGTATTAATCCAGAAAAAATTGTAGTAGTTTCTCTCATGCCTTGTACTTCAAAGAAATATGAGGCAAGTTTAGACAAATTAAATCTATCTATGGTGCCTCTGGAGGAGTCATGGAATCGGCGCTACGCACGGCTGCTCAGTTATACTCACTGGTCAGGATTTACCTCATTTAGAACTTGAGGCTGTCAGGGGTATGCAAGGTCTGAAAAAAACTATCGTGCGACTTAATTTAGTTGATGGTTAAGAAATTCAACTTAAAGTCGCGGTGGTGAGCACGCCTAAAAACGCTAGAATCGTGATTAATGAGCTTAAAAAAGATCCTCAAGCCTATGATTACATCGAATTTATGGTTTGTCCTGGGGGTTGTATTGGTGGTGGTGGTCAGCCATTAAATAGCACCGAAGCGATTGTGGCCGAAAGAATTAAAGTGCTTTATCAAATTGATCAAGATAAAAAAATTCGTACTGCTCATGCTAATCCACTAGTCAAAGAATTTTTCAGGTTTTTAAAAGAAGATGAATTTGGTCGGGAAATTGAAAAACAACTTTTGTACACCAGCTACCAGACTAAGCGTAGAGCCGAGTAATTAATTACTAAATTAAGTTAATATTTTCATTTTGTTTGATAGGGTTTGTGCTATAATTAATATAATTATGCAAGAAAATTCCCCAGAAACCATGCCTAAGATTGAAACAAAAAATAAGACTTTCGTGGTAGTGAGTGCAATTTTATTATTATCAATTGCGGTGATTATTGCTGTTTTTTTTAATAAAAACCAAGTAAACAAAGATGTCAATCAAGAAATAAATCAAGAAATAAATCAAGAAACAGCTATTCAAGAAGAGAACGAAGATATATCTGATGCTCAGCCAAATGAACAGGACAATAATTTGTTATTTTCCGATTTAATTGCTAATAGGCAAGGTAGCTATCTTTGCCAGATTGAAGACGAAGAAGGTTCTTACATTTATTATTTTGACAACGAGCGTATTGCTATTGAAATTAAAGTTGAGGATTCACATATGAAGACGATTGTTGATGATGAATTTACCTACAATTGGGATGTTGAAGAAAAAGTTGGGACAAAATTTGCTAATCAAGATGATTTTATGGAAAAGGATTTAAATCAAGAAAGTGATGTTTTTGATGAAGCTGAGATGGAGAATTTAACTGAAGAAGATTTATTACCAGCAGAGGACGTTGGTCCTTTTGATCCAGCCAAGTTTGTTTGTCAGGCTTGGACGGTTGACGAATCAGTTTTTACTCCTCCCACTGATGTAATTTTTCAAGATTTAAGTCAAATTCAAGAACAAATGGAAGATTTTGTTCAATAAGCATTTAATTAAGCTGATAATTGCTTTTAATTGTTGCAATAATTTGTTCTAAACCCTCTTTATTGAGTTGTTCAGTTTTTAACATACGATAAATGCTAACAACAAAGCCTTGGGTAATATCTAGTTGATCGTCAATAATTTTTTGACAAATTTTTTGAGCAGCTTTTTCTGGTGGTGGTAAAGTTTCCAAGATAATTTGTCTTAATTGTTCGCGAATTGGATTTAATTTCTTTTTCCTAGTCAAATCAATAGATTTAAGTCCTTGAAGCTGTGAATAAATTTTTTGAATTTCTTCATTTCGCATCTGTGTCGGAGAGACAGGACTCGAACCTGCGACCTTACGCACCCCATGCGTACGTTCTAGCCATCTGAACTACTCTCCGTTTGTTAAACTTGATTCTACTGCTTGTGAGCTTTTATGTAAACTTTGACTGTTACAATATTTATGTAATATCTTTTTAAAGATGGCTTAAAAAGCGTAATTTGCACGAAACTATGGATAGTGTTATAAGTAAAAGCAGTAAAAAAGGAAAAATAAATATGGCCAAAAAAAGCAAAGATAAAGATGTAGCAGCAGTTGCCCAAGATAGCACAAAAGCTAAATCTCAAGCAGTAGCGATTGCGATGGCACAGATAGAAAAAGAATTTGGTAAGGGTTCGATTATGAAATTGGGTGAGTCCTTAAAAGATATGCCCAAAGTACCCGTGGTGTCAACGGGTTCCCTATCGCTTAATATAGCTTTAGGTATTGGTGGTTATCCTAAGGGTCGAATTGTAGAAATTTATGGTCCAGAAGCTTCCGGTAAAACCACGTTATGTTTACATGCTATTGCTGAGGTGCAAAAGCAGGGTGGAACTGCAGCTTTTATTGATGTAGAACACGCTCTAGATCCAGTTCGAGCTGAAAAAATTGGAGTTAATTTAGAAGAAGTCTTAATTTCTCAACCAGATTATGGCGAACAGGCTTTAGAAATTGCTGAAACGCTGATTCGTTCTGGCGGAGTAGATATTATTGTTTTAGATTCTGTAGCGGCTTTGGTACCTAAATCGGAAATTGATGGTGATATGGGTGATCATCAAATGGGAACTCAAGCTCGTTTAATGTCTCAAGCTATGCGTAAGCTGACCGCTACTCTTAATAAAACCAAAACCTTAATGATTTTTACCAATCAAATTCGGATGAAGATCGGAGTGATGTTTGGTAGTCCAGAAACAACAACAGGCGGTAATGCTTTGAAATTTTATGCTTCCCAACGTTTAGATATTAGAAAAATAGGTAATATTCAGGAGGGAGACGAAATAGTGGGTACTCGTCATCGTGTTAAAGTGAAAAAAAATAAGATTGCTCCTCCTTTTAAAGTAGCTGAATTTGATATGGATGAAGCTGGTATTTGTCGAGCAGGAGATATTATTGATTTAGCCGTTGATCGAGATATTATTGAAAAGGCTGGCAGTTTTTATAAATATAATGATGAAGTTTTGGCACAAGGACGAGAAGCTACCAAAGATAAATTAAAAAATAACCACAGTTTGTTAAAAGAAATTGAGAAAAAAATTTGGCAGGACTTAGAGAATAAGAAGAAATAAAATACCTATACATAGCTCTTTTTGTTGTTTACTCTAGTAGCAAATAAATTGACTTTACTGTCTTATTGACATATAATATTTTTATTAGTCATTAATACGTAAGATTATTAGATAAACAAACTGATCAATAAGACTTTTGGATCAGGTATTATTAAAGAACTTAATACATCGAAATTAAATTTATTATTTATGCAACAGGTAAGATACCAAGAATTTTCATTTTTCTTACAATTTTTCGATAATAATACTGAGGGTTGTTAACCCTTTTCCAAAAGTTTTCATAATTAAGCTTGTTTATAAGTAAAGGAAATTTATGTCATTTTTTAGTAATTTATCAACGTTGTTTTCCAATGTTGATGAAAATAAAAAACCAGATCAAAAGCAGGGTAAAAGCAAGTTTAAAGCTCAGACTAAACTTAAAGTTCAGACCCAGAATCAAAAAAGTCAGGTCAAGAAAACCCTGGGTAAAGTTAAACCGCAAATTAAACAACAACATAATCCACAACTAGAAAACGAGGCAGAAAATATTATTCGAGATGCTCGTTCTAAAGCTAGGGAAATTATTATTGAAGCAAAAGACGAAGTTTTGGAAATGCGTTCAACAGCAGAAAAAGAATCTCGTAGCGTTGAGCATGATTTGGCCGAACAACAACGCATTTTGCAAAACAAGTTAGACAAACTAGATTATCGTTTTGATCAAATTGAACAAAAAGAAAAAAGAATTGATCAATTAAAAGAAGATTTAGTGAAACAGACTGCAAAAATTGATAAATCTAGAAGTCAAGTACTCAAGAAATTAGAAGAATTGTCTGGCTATTCTAAGGAAGAAGCCAAGGAATTATTAGTTGAAGGCCTCAAGAAAAAACTAAGTCACGATTTGGCCAAATTGGTGGCAGACAAAGAAGAACAGGCTAGATTAGAGGCCGACGATAAAGCTCGGGAGATTTTAATTGATGCGATGCGTCATGGAGCCACAGACTATGTAGCTGAATATACAGTGTCAGTCGTCAATATTCCCTCTGAAGATATCAAGGGTAAAATTATTGGTAAAAATGGTCGTAATATTCATGCTTTTGAGCGTAAAACTGGAGTCGATATTGATTTAGATACTTCTAATACTGAAATTAAATTATCTTCTTTTGATCCAGTGCGTCGAGAAATAGCTCGGGTAGCAATGGAGCGCTTGATTAAAGATGGACGTATCCAGCCAACTCGCATTGAAGAGGTGGTGGATAAAGTGACTGAAGAAATT
This sequence comes from uncultured Pseudomonadales bacterium, assembly GCA_964432115.1. Taxonomy (GTDB): domain Bacteria; phylum Patescibacteriota; class Microgenomatia; order UBA1400; family PJMF01; genus JAAZKO01. Next base: position 16,006 of record CAYSMC010000037.1, read on the forward strand.
GAACGAATTACTTTTGATGCTGGTAAAAAGCTCTGCCACGAAGTTGGTGTTTACAACATCCCCAATGGTTTAATTGCTATGTTGGGTAAATTTAAATATCGTTTTTCTTATGGTCAGAATTTGATCAAACATACCATAGAAGAAACTAAAATTGGCACCAAAATTGCTCAAGAATTGGGTTTAGATATCAATATTGTTAAATTGGGCTGTTTATTGCACGATATAGGTAAGGTCTCAGAAGATCCTGATGAAAATCACGTTCAAGCAGGTATTAGAATTGCTAAAAAATTTAATATTTCTCCAGCCGTTATTGCTTGTATTGCTGAACATCACGAGGACCAACCTTTTTCTAGTCCAGAATCAGTGGCTGTTTATATATCCGACGCTATTTCTGGTGCGAGACCAGGGGCGCGCTACGAAAATCATGAAGAATATATGAAACGGATGGAATCTTTAGAAAGCATCGCTGTTTCTTACGACGAAGTTAAAAAAGCTTATGCGGTCCAGGCTGGCCGAGAGTTAAGAGTCATTTTAATTCCTGAGAAAAGTAAGGACGATGATGTCACTTTATTGGCCAACAGTATTCGTGATCGAGTAGCTAAAGAAGTGATTGTGCCAGGAACAGTTACAGTAACAGTAATTCGTGAATTACGTGGACAAGCTCAAACTAAATAAAGTAAAATGGAAATTTATGAATAAGTTTTTTTTAATTACACAAGCCATTATCTCTTTGGTTTTAATCATCTTAGTGTTATTGCAAAGTAGTTCAAGTAGTTCTAGTAATCTTTTTGCTGGTGGTGGAGGAGAAACTTACCACACACGTAAAGGGGTTGAAAAATTATTTTTTTATGCCACCATTATTTTAGGTATTCTATTTGTCGTGAATAGCTTAATGTTATTGATCTACTAAATTATGCGTAAACTTTACTGGTATATTAGTTTATATATCCGTCGTCATGGTTGGATATTTTTGGCTTCAATTATCGCTACTATTATTTTTTTCTCGGTGTTGTTACCCTTGTTATTGAAAAATTTAACCTTTAAAAAACAAAATTATATTGCAGTAGTCGGTCAATATAATCTAGCCAATTTACCAACAATCATTAAACAACAACTCAGTGCTGGTCTAACTAGTATTAGTACTGACTTAAGTCCTCAACCAATGTTGGCGGAAAAGTGGATTGTTGAAGATGATGGTAAGCAATATCGTTTTGTGTTAAAGAAAGGTGTATTTTGGCAAGATGGTAAAGAGCTATTCCCCGAAGATGTCTATTATAATTTTGTCGATGTTAATATTGTTACTACCCCCAATGATGTCATTTTTAAATTGCCAGAAGCTTTTGCTCCTTTTTCAGTGGCTGTGAGTGAACCAATTTTACGCTCAAGCATTCAAAAACGCTTTTTATTGCCTAACGTAACTAAATTGATAGGTATCGGTCAATATGAAATGTTAGATTATAAAATGAATGGCAATTATTTGAAAGAATTACGAGTTGATGGTCCAGAAGAACGATACATCTATCGATTTTACCTTACTGAAGACGAGGCAGCCTTAGCCTTTAAAAAAGGAGAAGTAGACATTTTATTAGATTTAGCTAGCTGTCATGATCTTTGCGATTGGTCAAATTTAGAAATAGTCAAAGATTTAGACTATGATAGTTATTTAGCTTTGTTTTTTAACAATGCTGATTCCCAATTAACCAAAAATATTCGACAAGCTTTATCATATGCTTTAGAAAAAGATTATGGAGAAGCCAGAGCTAATGGTCCTTTTAACCCTAATTCTTGGGCATATTTGGAAGGAGGAAAAGATTATCAAAAAGATTGGGAGCGAGGTATTGAACGTTTAATCGATGAGTTACCGAGAGAACCTCTAAACTTTGAATTAACCACTACTACTATTTTTCAAGAAGAAGCAGAATTAATTCAACAAGAATTAGCTGATTTTGGCCAGGAAGCGATTAAGGTCTGTCGTGCTAGTGATGACGTTGAAGATAGAACGTTATGTGATAATTTGGCAATTAATTTACGAATTAAAATTAGCAATTTCCCAGACACTAATAATTTTCAATTATTATTGATGGGTCAAAATATTCCCATTGATCCTGACCAATATTTTATGTGGCATAGCACTCAAGCTACTAACTTTACTCAATATAAAAATACCAGAATTGATAGTTTATTAGAAAGGGGTCGACAAACCTTAGATATGGAAGAAAGAAAAAGTATTTATCAAGAATTTCAACAATTTTTATTAGAAGATCCTCCAGCAGTTTTTTTGCGGTATTTGGAAAGATTTTCTATTGCTCGCTAAGTAATTTCGTTTTTTGTCAGCTCAATTGTCAATTATTCAAGTCATGATTTAATTTGTGACTAGCTGGCCAAAAATTATTCAAAAACTCAACTTCCTTTGGGGCAAAATCATTTTATTGCTTATGATTTTTGCAAGCTCTATTGGTCAAATAAGGGCTCAAGTCAGTAATAATTTTTTGCACTTAACAGACGGACCATTATCTTCTGAGCTTTGGGAGGTAGTTTTGGGCGATTTGAATGATTGGCAGGTGGTTGGGGGGCGGTTGCAGGGTCAACTGCAACCGCCCCCCGCAGTCTCCAGTTATCAGAGCGCTATTACTTTGCAAACACCATTTTGGCCGGTTAAGTCTAATTATCAATTTTCTTTTGATTTTACTCCGCTCGATGCAGCTGATAAAAATTTTGGAATTTTATTTGATTATCAACTCAACAGTAAGGGGAAAGTATTGTTGAGTTTTTTAAGTTTTCATTTTATTAATCAACAATTATATGTAGAAACTTTTCAAGATCATTTTATAACTCATAAAACTTTAATTCCTTGTCCACTAGAACCTGGCCACACCTATCGATTTCACTTGATTTATCAAAGACCCGATTTTGAACTTGTGATCGATGACCGATTAGCTTTTTCTAGTAAAAACGATCAAGATTTTTGGCCAGATTTTTTAGAGCCGGGACGACCTCTTTTTTATTTAAGCAAAGGTAATTATGATCAATCAGCAGTAATTTATGCTGATTTTGATTTAGAGTATCATCCGCAATTATCTGTGCCTTATTTTTCTCAATTAGATGATAGTTGGGCCGACGCCATTTATGATCATTCTCAAGATTTTTTCAGTCCAGCTCTGACTATTGCCGGTAGTGGTTGTGCTTTAACTAGTGCGGCAATGTTATTGAACTATTATAGCTATGATACTTTTCCTGATCAAGAAAATTGGTTAAGTACTGTGAGGGGAAAAGCTATTAATCCAGCAACTTTAAATTTATGGTTAAAAAATGAGGCCGATGGCTATCTGGGATTTGCTTTAGTTAATTGGTTAGCCGTGACACGCTTAAGCTATCTATTGGCAGAGTCAACAGACAACAATCTGGTTTTAGAATTTGGATATGCCGATTATCAAACACAGATCGTTAATAAACAGTTAGCTGCTAAACAACCTTTAATTGCCGATTTAGGAGATCATTTTGTGGTGATTAGTGGGATTACTGAAGATAACGACACAACGCCGAGCAACGATTATTTAATTAATGATCCTCTTGATCATAATCATACAGTTTTAGATCAAGAGCAACAGCCAATTGAATCGTTGCGAATTTTCGAGACTAGTCAAACTGATTTGAGTTACTTTCTTTTACTTAGCCCAGAAGAGTTAGATTTTAAATTATTATCTGCAGTTGAAGATCAAGAACTCAAAGCTATTGTGGCTAAGGAAGATAATTTACTAAGTCCAAGTCAGCATTGGCATTTGTATTATTGGCCAAAACCAGAGTTTGGTAATTATATTTGGCAATTCAGCGCTGATGATTTAGAAAAACTCCAATTAGCTCAATTATTTATTTATCAAAGTGATGGTCAAGTGCAAATTTTTAATTTAGCTGATTATTTGGCTAGAGAATTAAAATTAATTTTTTATCAGGATCGATTAGCTGAATTGTCAATTGAGTCAAGTAAAAATTTTTTACTTGTTTATCATCAATATTTATTAAACAGATTATTGCAACTTCAGCACGAACAATACTTATTGGGTCAAGTACACAGCGCTACTCGTTATCAAGCACTAATTGAACAATTTTTGCAGTTTTACCAGTTATAATAAGTTGTGGAAAAAAAACCTCTTTTAGCACTAGCTCCCATGGATGGAGTGACAGATTTTGCTTTTCGTTCGATTGTTAAAAAGCATGGTCGGCCAGACTTGTTATGGACTGAATTTGTGAGCGTGGAAGCTTTGTGCCGAGGTGCAGCTCCTACACTTATTAGTCAATTTGATTATGAACCATTACAGCAACCGATTATTGCCCAAATTTTTGGTAAAACTCCTGAATATTTTTATTTAGCTACTTTATTGATAGCAGAATTGGCTTTTGCTGGCGTAGATATTAACATGGGTTGTCCAGCTAGAACCGTCGCTCAAAGTGGTTCTGGAGCGGCTTTAATTGCTAAGTCAGCACTAGCTCAAGAAATTATTAAAAAAACTCAAGAAGCAGCTAGTGATTGGGCCAATGGTAAAAGCTTAAGTGATTGTGAAAATGTCAATCCCAAACTATTGAGAGCGCTGCAAGAACAAAAAAAATTTTGGCAAATTAAAAAAGTAAATCGTCAACTTTTGCCAGTGTCAGTAAAAACCCGACTAGGTACTGATAAAAATGAATTAAAAATCTGGCTGTCAGCATTATTAGCAGCTAAACCAGATTTAATTACTATTCATGGACGTACTGTCAAACAAGCCTATGGTGGCCAGGCCGACTGGCAAGCATTAGCTGAAGCTGGCCAAATGATTAAAAAATTTGATTCAAAAATTAAATATTTTGCCAATGGTGATGTAAAAAACTATGAAGATGCGGTAGTAAAATCCCAACTAACTGGAGCTGACGGCATAATGATTGGTCGTGCCAGTTTCGGCAATCCTTTTGTGTTTTTACCATTGGTCGAGCGTCAACAATTAACAACAACTGAAAATTTGTTTGCTTTAGCTATCGAACACGCCCAACTTTTTGAAAAGCACAATCAATCAAGAGGCAAAAATAAATTTTTTAGTATGCGCAAGCATTTAGCATGGTATATTAAAGCAGTGCCAGGTGCTGCTCAATTGCGAGCTCAATTGGTAAAAAGCAATGGTGCTAGTGAAGTGAAACAAATTTTAGAAAATTATCAGGCCACAGATGAATAAACCAGTCAACAACAAACAGTCAATTTTTCAACAAGCTTATCAACAGTTAAATGTTTTACAAAAACAAGCAGTAGACCACATTGATCAGGGACCACTTCTGGTAATCGCTGGCCCAGGTACTGGTAAAACTCAAACTCTAGCACTGCGCATTGCCAATATTTTATTAAAAACTGATGCTAAACCCGACAACATCTTAGCTCTAACTTTTACTGATGTAGCAGCTAAAAATATGAGAGAGCGTCTCCTAAAGATTGTTGGCAAAGATGCTTATTATCTGCAAATTCACACTTTTCACTCTTATTGTAGTCAGGTGATGACTAACAATCCAGAATATTTCCCTTTAAAAAACAACAGCGAAGCTTTGGGAGATTTAGAGCGCTACCAAATTTTTGAAAACTTACTAGATCGAATCAAGCCTAAAAATTTGAGACCACTTAATGATCATTATCATTACTTAAAAGATATTATTAAAGCAATTTCGGATTTAAAGAGAGAGGGAATATCCCTGTTGCAATTTGAAGATATTATTCAAGCCGAAAAACAACAACTAGCTCGCTTAAAGGAAGAAACTAAAAGTAAAGTAAAAATTAAACAAGCCCAAAAAGATTTAGATAAAAACAAAGATCTATTATTAATTTATCAAGCTTATCAACAAGAATTAGTTGACAGTAATCGCTATGATTTTGACGATATGATTAATTTTGTAATCACAGCCTTTGAAAAACATCCAGAATTATTATTAGAACAACAAGAACAACTTCAACATTTTTTAGTTGATGAATATCAAGATAGCAATAATAGTCAAACACGCTTATTAAATTTATTAGCTTCTTATTGGCCAAAACAAGGTTTAGAACCAGATATTTTTGCAGTGGGTGATCCTAATCAGGCTATTTATCGATTTCAAGGAGCCTCAGTAGAAAACGTCTTAGCTTTTACTCGTCAGTATCCCAACACTACAGTTATTACGCTTAATACAGCCTATCGTTGTCCACAAAATCTTTATGATGTGGCTAGTGACCTAATCAAAAATAATCAGTTATCAAAATTTACCGGTCAAAACATTGAAATTGATTTGACCAGCAAATTGCATTCACCGAAAGGTCAGGGTGATAAAATTGTTTTACATGCTGCACCAACCGCAACACTAGAAGCTATTTATATTGCCGAAGAGATTAAAAAGTTATTAGCTAAAGGTGTTAAGGCTCAAGATATTGCAGTTTTATATCGCACTCACGCTGAATCTCAGGAGTTGGTAGAAGTGTTAAACAAGTGGCAAATTCCCTACCAACTCAATAAGGGTGACGATATTTTACAAAGCACCCTAATTAATCAACTCTTATTATTAATGGAGTTAATAGACCAACTTCAAGAGGGTTTGGAATTAACCAATCTTTATCAAGTGATGTTGTTGCCTTTTGTTGATTTAGATCCCATTCCAGTTATGAAATTGGCTAGGGTGACGGGGCGATTAAGTAGAGCTCAGCGCCAAAATTTTTCTATTTATGACATTTATAATCAGGGTTTGGCCAGTGTCAATCAGGCGCTAATAGGTCAAGAAATTAGTGAGTCAGAGTGGTCAAACATTAAAGACTTTTTCGCGAAATTAGCCAAATTAGCTATTTTAAGTCAACAAATAACCTTGACTGCTTGGTTTGAAAAATTAATTAGTAATGAGGGTTTTAATCTTCTAGCTTTTTTGAAAAAACAGCCTAATAAAATTGATAGTTTTCTGGAACTTAATACTTTATTTCAACAAATTAAAGATTTAGTGGGTCGAGACCATCAATTGAGTCTGAATAAATTTTTAGCATATTTTGCGATTTATAAAGAACACCAACTTAGTATTCGTTTACAAAATCCCTTGGCCATTAAAGAAGCTGTGCAATTATCCACTGCTCATGGAGCTAAAGGTATGGAATGGGATTTTGTTTTTGTTTTAAATTTTATTGATGGTAAATGGGGAAATTTGCGTAATCGAAATAAGTTAAAATTGCCAGAAGGAATTTTAAAACACACTGATTTATCGGGCAAAGAGCGAAATGAAGATGAAAGACGACTATTTTATGTAGTGCTCACAAGAGCTAAAAAAAGAGTTTATCTTAGTTATCCTGAAGTCATAGAGACCAATGCTAGTGTGAGTAACAAAGTGCCTAGTATTTTCTTAACAGAGTTGGCTGAACAACAATTAAGAAACAGTGAAGTAGATCTCAGTCAAGACGTGGAAGCTCATTTAACCGCGCTGTTAACTGCGCCTGTGACAACTCAGATTACTATTCAAGAAAAAGATTTTTTTGCTTATTTGGTGAAGGACTTTGCTTTATCAGTAACTGCTTTAAATAATTATTTGAGAGATCCTCAAACTTTTGTGCTTAATAATTTGTTAAAGTTGCCAGCAGCTAAAAAAATGGCCATGTGTTTTGGGACGGCAGTGCACAGTGCTTTGGAAAGATTTTATCGTTTTTATCAACAGCAGGCTCAATATCCTAGTTTAGATAGTTTTTTAGCTAATTTTAGTCAGGCACTTAGTCAAGAAATTTTAAGCGAATCAGATTTTCAGGATCGCCTAAAATATGGTCAAGAATTACTGGCAAATTATTATCAAAATATTATTCAAGAAAAACCAGCAGTGTTAGCAGTTGAACGTAGTTTTGGAGGTAAGGGGCACAGAATTGTTTTGGGAGACATTTTTCTGACTGGCAAAATTGATCGTTTAGATTGGTTAGATCAAAAACAGGGTTTAGTCAAAGTGATTGATTACAAAACTGGTCGTAGTCAAAGTCTCAATTACATTTTAGCTAAAACTAAAATCGCTGTTAAAAATTTATCTGAACGAGAAGTAGCACTGCCTGAGACTATTCGTGGCAATTATCAGCGCCAATTAGTTTTTTACAAATTGCTTATGCAGCTTGATCGTCAACTTAGTCCTAAAATTGAAGTTGCCGAAGCAGCTTTTAATTTTATTGAACCGACACAGAAAGGTGGAGATCAGTTTGTGAGTCGCAGTTTAGTTGTTAGTGACGAAGCTATTGATGATTTAAAAAAACTGATTAAAGAAGTGATGGGAGAGATTCGCTCCCTTAAATTTTTAGAAAATTTGGAATTTTAAATTTTAAATTTCTAGTGACTAGAATCTTGAATGTGCTTATAATAGCCAAGCCTGCTAAGAACCGAGTTTATGAAAAAAATCAAAACAGAGCAGTCTGCATATCAACCACCAGCCAAAATTTTGCAAAAATATGCCAAAGTCTTAGTTGATTATGCACTAAATTCTGGTGAAGGAGTTCACTCTGGAGAAATTGTCCAATGTATGGTGCCAGATGTCGCTAAACCCTTAGCTTTAGAATTACAAAATGCCATTTTGCAAGCTGGTGCTCATCCCATGTTGTATTTAATGCCGACTGGTTTTGAAAAAGATTTTTACCGTCTTGCTAATCAAGAGCAACTAGAATTTTTTCCGAGACGTTTTTTGCGAGCTCGGGCCAATTTAATAAATCATCAAATCAATATCATCGCTGACCCTGATCCCTTTATTTTAAAAGAAATTGATCCAAGTAAAATTATGCGAGCGCGAAATAGCAAGAAACCTTATCGAGATTGGTTAAATTTTAAAGAAAATTCCAATCAATTTACTTGGACTATTGCTTTGTGGGGAACAGCGGCTAAAGCTAAAATAGTTGGTTTAAGTCTTAAGGATTATTGGCAGCAAATTATTAAAGCTTGTTTTTTGGATGAAGATGAGCCAATTGCTAAGTGGCGAGCCATTCAAGCTCTACAACTAGATATCAAAGAAAAATTAAATAATTTAAAAATAGCCTATGTAAAGGTGCTCGGTCCCGATGTTAATTTAACAGTGGGTATTGGAGAAGATCGGTGGTGGAAGGGTGGCAGTGGCCGCAATATTCCTAGTTTTGAGATTTTTACTTCACCGAATTGGCGAGAAATTGATGGCTGGATACATTTTAATCAACCCTTATATCGTTACGGTAATTTAATTGAACATGTTGAATTAGAAATTAAGGCAGGTCGAGTGCTTAAAGCTAAAGCTAGAAGCGGTGAACAATTATTATTAGAGATGTTAAAAACTAAAAATGCAGATAAAATTGGTGAATTTTCTTTAACTGATAAACGCATGTCGCGTATTAGTCACGCGATGGCCGAAACTCTGTTTGATGAAAATATTGGCGGTCCTTATGGCAATATGCATTTGGCACTAGGTATGGCTTATCAAGATTGTTATCGTGGTGATCCTAGCCAATTAAAAAAACGCGATTGGGCAGCTAGAGGTTTCAATGACAGTAGCGAACATAGTGATATCGTATCCACTACGGATCGAACGGTAACGGCTTTTTTGGCCAATGGTCAAAGTAAAGTGATTTATCAACAGGGTCAATTTTGCCTTTAATTAATTGTCAAAAAAGATAAATTTTCTCGGCTTAGTGTTACAATAAGGATATGACAATTCGTTCTGCGCAAGAATTAAAACGCTACCAACAAGCGGCAGCTAAATCAATGATCATTCTCAAAAAATTGTTTGATGCTACTGTAGCAGGTACTACCCCTCAGCAAATTGATCATTTAGCTGATCAAGAATGCCAAAAACTTGGAGTAATTCCCTGTTTTAAAGGAGTTGGTCCAAAGAATAATAAGTATCACTGGGCAACCTGTATCTCAGTCAATGACACCGTGGTACATGGTATTCCAGATGATCGGCCGTTAAAAAAAAACGATTTGGTTAAAGTAGATTTTGGTATTAATGATCGGGGTTGGATTACTGACCATTGTTTCTCTAAAGCAATTGCCAAACCCAAACCCGCCGATCAACAGTTATTAACCGTGGCGAGAAAGGCAATTTTAGCTGGAGCTAACTTGGCCGTCGTAGGTAAAAAAATTGGAGACATGGGTGCCATAATCCAAGAAATTATTGAAAAAGCTGGTTTTAGCGTGGTTAAAGAATTTGTTGGTCATGGTGTCGGTCACACTTTACACGACGCACCCCAATTGCCAGCTTATGGTCGCCCAGGTACTGGGGCTGATTTAAAAGAAGGCATGGTGCTGTGCGTTGAAGCACAAGTATTGGGTAGTCAAAGTGATCAAGTTTATGTAGATGATAATGGTTGGACAGTCAAAACGGTAGACGGTAGCAAAGCCGCTATGTTTGAATACATGGTTGTGGTTGGCAAAAAAAAGGCAACTTTTCTCACCGATACTCGCTCTTGGCCACTTTTTTAGATTGTTTTAGCTTTTACCCTTGATTTAGTTTAATTTTATTTGTACAATTATATACTTGACACACTGAACTTTTCTCTGGTGAATAGGCAGTCACGATGGAAAAGGACTTGACAGTGATCCTTTTTATTTTAATTGGTCAAATTAAAAAATTTATGGCAACAAGCAAGAACAAAACTCCAACTAAGACTTCCAAGAAAACTAAAATTAAAGCTAAACCTGAAAGCAAGAAAGTTACTAAAAAAACTAGCGATAAGACAGCAGTAGCAAAACAAAAAGTAACAAAGAAAAAACCACCCAAATCTTTATTACTTGAAGTCAAAAATTTAATCAAAATCGGTAAGAAACGTGGTTATCTATCTCAAGATGAGATTTTAGACGTGTTTGTCGAACCAGAAATTTATATTGAGCTTTTAGACGATTTTTATGATCAACTTTTTCAAAAAAATATTGACGTCTTTGAATCAGTTTCTGAAGAGCAATTGGAAGAAGATGAAGATGTCCTGCAACAAGAACTTGACGTTTTAGCCAATCTAGGTAATGTGGGTGTTTCTGATCCAGTGCGCATGTATTTAAAAGAAATTGGACGAATTCCTCTTTTAACTCGTGAAGAAGAAATTCGCCTCGCCCAAAAAGTTGAGGCTGGTAGTCCTAAAGCCAAAAAAGATTTAATCGATGCTAATCTACGTCTAGTAGTGTCTATTGCCAAAAAATATATTGGTCGTGGCATGACCTTTTTAGATTTAATTCAAGAAGGCAATAAAGGTTTAATTAGAGCGGTAGAAAAATATGATTGGACCAAGGGTTTTAAGTTTTCCACTTATGCGACTTGGTGGATTCGTCAAGCAATTACTCGCTCTATTGCTGATCAGGCTCGCACCATTCGTATTCCGGTACACATGGTGGAAACAATTAATAAACTAATGCGTACTTCCAGACGTTTAATGCAAGATTTGGGCAGAGAACCAACCCCAGAGGAAATTGGTGAAAAAATGGAACTTGAGCCAGAAAAAGTGCGCGCTATTCTCAAAATTTCCCAAAACACCACTTCGCTGGAAATGCCAGTTGGTGATGGTGAAGACGACAGTACTCTGGGTGATTTTATTGCGGATGATAAACAAGTATCTCCCTACGATTCAACCAGCAAGCAAATGCTTACCGAAAACGTGGAAGAAGTCTTAAAAGCACTGTCCGATCGCGAGGCCAAAGTCTTGCGAATGCGTTTTGGTTTGGCGGGTAATCGAACTATGACTTTGGAGGAAGTAGGTCGAGAATTTGGAGTAACACGTGAGCGTATTCGCCAAATTGAAGCAAAGGCGCTGCGCAAATTAAAACATCCCAGTAGACGTAAAAAATTACAAGATTTTTTGGAGTAAAATTATGAAAGAAACAGAGAATAAAGTCCGTATTTTAAATAGAGAATACTTTCACTTTTTGATTAGTCAACATTTTGAGCATCGGGGTCAAGCCAGTCCTAGTGCTGCAGAGATAGATAAGGCCATTGAAAGAATTGAAGGCTTAGTGAAAAGAGTTTTAGAATGTAGTTTTAACTTATCTAACTTTAAAGATATTGCTCAGGAACTCAACTTAACTAATGCAAGAGTTCAACAATTGTATAGTCAGGGTTTAAGACAAGTGGTGTTTTTGTTGGAGAGACAGGCAGAAAACAGAGAGGCAAGTATTAATGAAAATAATTAGTTTAAATATTGAAGGTGATAAACATTTAGATGATAAAATTTTGCCGTTTTTTAACAAAGAAAAACCAGACTTGTTATGTTTGCAAGAAGTATTCGCTAAAGATATTCAAAAAATTTGTCAAATTACTGGTTTAACTAAATATAGTTTTGTTTCTCAAGCGAAAGTAACAAAAGATAATCCCCATCTCCCAACTAATGGTTTGTGGGGTTTGTGTATTTTTGCCAAAAATTTATCAAAAACACGTAAACACTATTACAATGGCAATGCCAATCAAATTCCCGAATTTTTTGCTTATCAGGATCCCAATTCAATGAACCGCTGTTTGCTCACAGTCCAAGTTGAAGTTGAAGGAGAAATTTACCAAATAGCAACCACTCATTTCACTTGGTCGGGAGAAGGAAAAATTAGTGATTTGCAAAAAGAACACTTTAGCAAACTTAAATCTTTTTTAGCCGACTATCCAGAACTAGTTTTTTCAGGTGATCTTAATACGCCTCGTGGTCAACAAATTTATGACCAATTAGCAGAAATTTATAAAGATAATATTCCTAAAAAAATTGATACCACCGTTGATAAAAACATTCATAAAGCAAAAAAAGATATTCGCTTGGTAATTGATGCCTTATTTACTAGTCCAGCATACAAGGCTAGCAAAGTGAAAGTGGTAGATGGAGTCAGTGATCATAAGGCGATCGTGGCGGAGATTAAAAAAAAGTAGTGCTTTTTGACTGGTATTTTTGTCTCTTTTTGATAGAATTCTATTGTTGCTTATTTGTTTAAGCAACGGCTCATTGAAAATCCCCTGTAGCTCAATGGCAGAGCAGGAAGCTGTTAACTTCAAGGTTGTAGGTTCGACTCCTACCGGGGGAGCCATTCATTGCTTGCTCAAACGCTATTTATCAATAGCGATTAGTTTAGCAACTTTAAACTGCTTTTTTTCATAAAAATTAATTATTTTTATTTCGATAATTCAGTTATTTGTTTATTTTTATTAATCCAGAAAATTTGCTATACTAATAGGTGCGTATGTTTGTATTAAAAAACAAGCTAGTGGGTGGTGTTTATAAGTTTTTTTTTAAGCCTCGTTTTAGTCATTTTCAATTAAATTTAGTTATAATAACCTTCTTTATTTTAGGCTCAATTTTTGGTTTATATTATTTGGCCAATTCAGTGTTATTACCTAAAATTAGAGCATCGTCTTCTCCTTGGATGGAAAGTAATTGGTCAACCGAATCAGATTATTCTTCTATTACTGACATTGACAACTCTACTGAAGGTGAATTTAAATTAGATGTTAAAGAGGGTTGGTTTAATGATGATTGGCTATATAGAGAACTAATTATAATTACCAACCCCAATGAAGAGTTAGAAGATTTTCAAGTAATGCTTGATTTGGACACTGCAAGCTTAATTGCTTCAGATAAAATGCAAGTTGATTGCCAAGACATACGTTTCGCTGACAATCTAGGAAATGGCTTAAATTATTGGATTGAATCTGGTTGCAACACCGACTCAAGCAAAGTTTGGGTTAAATTGAACTCAATTCCCAATGGTGAATCAGAAATCTATTTATATTATGGAAATTCTGGAGCAAGTAGTGACAGCAACGGATCAGAGACCTTTATCATATATGAAGATTTTTCTTCTATGCCTGATAATTGGTCTGCAGAGAGTTCGCCCAGCACTAATTGGGAAAGTATTGATGGTGTTCTTAGAAGTACAACGCTTAGTGCCGATTACAGTTCTTTTACGAGTGATTCTCCAATTCTAGAAGATTTTGTTATCGAAGTAGATTGGAAACATTCTGGGGTAACTCATGGAGGGCTTAATTTTCGAGGACAAGAAACGGCTGCCGACTATGGATATCAATGGATTATTAGACCAACTAGCAATCCAGCTATAAATCGAATTCAAAAGAGAACTCCCGCTCAATCATATCCAATTTCAGAAAGAAGTGCTGGTACAAATATTACAGCAAACACCTGGTATAAAATAAGCTTAAAGCTAGTCGGACAACAACTAGATGCCTATATTGGAGAATCTTTAGCAATTTCTGGGGAAATGAATGATACGACTTATAGTTCGGGAAAAGTGGGTTTTCAACACTATGATGGTACGAATTATTTTGACAATTTTAGAGTAAGAAAAGCAGTCATTAACGAGCCTACCACCAACCTCTCCGCAGTAGAAGAAACAAAATACGCTGCCACTGGAGTATTAGCCTCCAACATTTTTGATAGTGGTCATCCATCTGACTGGGGAATCTTAGAGTATAACAAATCTGGATCAGGAACTATTACTTTGAGGGTTAGATCAGATTCACAAGCCGATATGTCTAGTGCTGATAACTTCACTGACAGTTGTAATCTTACTTTCAACTGTACTGAAGGCACTTGTACTTCAACCGATACGATTAGCAATTTGTCAGCTTGTGTAGAAGATGAAGAGCGCTATCTTCAATATCAAGTGATCCTTATACCTGAAGCAGGTAGTACGCCTGTTTTTGAAAACATTTCCATTGCCTTTAATGCTTCTGATCAAGAACCTCCTCATAATCAAGCTTCTGAAATCAGAATGTATGCTCAGCTTGGAGGATCAGAGATAACTGATGCCGACACTGATGAAAATAGCTGGACTAATTCCAGCACTCCCTTTTTTAGCTGGACAGCCGGAGAAGATGGGGTGGATGGCACAGATATTTATTATTGTTTGTATTTGGGCACTGACGATACAGCCGATCCCAGATCAAGCAAGGGATTGCTTGGTGTTTCAGAAGTTAATCCACAATATACGGATTGCAATGGTGGTTTTATTATCGACACCAATTCAATTGATTTTTCAAACTCATCTTATCGGGGCTCGACTTGGTTAAATAGTTCAGGAGATTATTATTTAATTGTGACTGCTATAGATAAGTCTGGCAATGCAAAAGCTAGCCCATTTACTAGTTTTCATTTTCAATATGATGGAGTAGCGCCCACCAATCCGAGTGGTCTTTCCGCGCCTCAATCTTATCAGTCTCAAATTGATAGCATTACCGTGTATTGGCCTAGTTCTGGTACCAGTGCTGCTGCAGATGATGTGGGTGGTTCACAGATAGCGGGTTACCAGTACAAAATTGGTAGTAGTGGCACCTGGTATGGTAATAATCATACAGGCTCACAGGATATTAGTGATTTAATTACTGATAGTCATTATGCCCTAAATAGTGATTATGATAATCTGGATGAAGGAGAAAATACTTTTTATTTAAGAACCTGGGACAATGCAGGAAATGTTAGTAATACTACAGTTACAGCAATTTTAAAATATTCTGGAAACGCCCCCACTGAACCACAAAATTTAACAGTTGACCCAGAAAGCAGTGATGACAATTCTTTTGCCTTTACTTGGGATTCACCAGCTCTTTATGATGGGCAAGAATCTGGTCTAGAGTATTGTTATAGCGTTAACACTGTTCCATCGGCTATTAGCTGTACTTGGACAAATAATAGTTTTTTGACAGCCGATGCCTATGCTACTCAGCCTTCTACCAATACCTTTTATGTTGTGGCTAAGGATGAAGCTGGCAATGTTAATTATCAATCTTATTCAAACATTAATTTTGATTGTGATACTTCAGCTCCTGGTATACCACAAAGTGTAGATATTGCTGATGTATCAGTTAAAGCAACCAAAGCCTGGAGGTTGACGATTTCTTGGGAAGAACCAGAAGATTTAGGGGCTGGTGTGAAAAACTATCAAATCTATCACTCAACAGATGACGAGAGTTATTCACAAGTTTCTGCAACAAGTGGTATATCTTATGTAGACAGTAATTTAACTCAACAAACCCATTATTATAAAGTTCGAGCTTGTGATAGCGCCAATAATTGTGGAGCATTTTCGGAAGCAGTATCACTGTATCCTGACGGTAAATTTACAGAATCAGCGAGTTTAACTTCTAATCCATCAGTTTCTAATGTTACTACAAAAAAAGCTACAATTAGCTGGACAACTGATCGAAGCAGTGATTCTAGAGTTCAATATGGAATTAAAAGTAATGAATATTATGAAGAGGAAGTCTCTAATTCTAATCAAGTTACAGAGCATGAAATTAACTTATCTAGTTTAGATGCGGAAACTACCTATTACTACCGTGCTAAATGGACAGATGAGGATGGCAATACTGGTATTAGTGAGGAAAAGACTTTTACTACTGATCCGGCACCGAGTTTGAGTTCTGTTCAAGCTACAGATATTGGTTTAGAAACTGCATATATTGCTTTTACTATCTCTAATGCAATTAAAGTTACTATTCAATATGGTGAAACCACTTCTTATGGCGGAAGTCTTAGCACCACTGTTTCTCGGGATGAAAGTAATCAATCCTTTCGTCTAACAGGTTTAGCAGATGGTACTAAATACCATTATCGTTTTGTTATGGAGGATTCAGAAGGAGAAGAATATTATAGTGATGATTATAGTGACCTCGAAACCCTCCCTCGTCCCCAAATTAGTAACGTAAGACTGCAGGAAGTAACTGGCACAGCTCAACCGGCTTTATTAGTAACTTGGGAGAGCAATACTGAGATTTCCAGCATTGTTACCTATTATCCTCAGGGTCAACCTGCTCAAGCCCAAGACAATGTTAATGTCAACCTTATTAAAGGAGAGCATAAAATGCTTTTGAAAGGCTTACTACCTGAAACTAACTACGTCCTGACAGCTAAAGGTCGAGATAAAGTAGGAAATGAAGCCAGTTCAAGTTTACAAAACTTTACTACAGCCACAGATACTCGTCCTCCTTTAATGAACAATCTTAAGGTCAATGGCAGCATCAAAGGTGCAGGAGAAGAAGCTCAAGCTCAACTAGTAGTCACTTGGAACACTGATGAACCTGCCACTTCACAAGTAGAATTTGGTGAAGGCAGTGGTAGTACTTATTCACAAAGAACCCAACAGGACACTAACTTAACCTATAATCACTTAGTAGTGATACCCAACCTCTCACCACAAAAGGTGTATCATTTAAGAGCCATTTCACAAGATAGTGTTGGTAATGAAACCCATTCAGTAGA
>CAYSMC010000038.1:0-9643 GCA_964432115.1 uncultured Pseudomonadales bacterium
CAGCCACGACCAACCTGATAGTTGATCGCACAGCGCCAATCGCACCAGTGTTAACGCTCTTAGCTAAGCGCCCAGGAGAGATTGATTTAGCTTGGGAAGCGATTGCTGATGCTGATCGCTACATCATTTACTATGGTTTAGAAGCTGGCAACTATCTCTACGCTGCCGATGTTGGGAATGTTACAGATTACACGGTAACAGGTCTAACTGCTGGCAATTACTACTTTGTAGTTAGAGCAGTGGATGAGAGTGATAATCAAAGCGCTAATTCCAATGAAGTTTCAATTCTAGACTTAGCCGGAGCGCCAGCAGGCACCATCGTCGCTGAAGGTTTTGCTGAAGCAGGAGAGGTTCAGGGTGAAACAACGGAAGCCAGTGAAGAAGAACAGGCAGCTATGAATGAAGAAATTGCTAAACAGGGTAAAGTTAAAGGTGCTGTCATTACTTGTACAGGCTTTAGTAAAAGCTTGTTTTGGCTCTTTTTAGCCTTTCAAGTAGCAGCCATCTTGCTTTTAGCTAAATTCAGCAAGCAGGCTTGGTTAAAGCTTTTAGCATTTTTGGCTCTACCAGCTATCTTTACGCTAATTATCATGCATACTGGTTTAGCTAATTGTTTTAGTAGCGAAACCATGGTTTGGCTAAGCAATAACTATTATTTACCAGCCTATTTAACAGCTATGCTAACTAAAATGTTGGAACTGTTTTTTATAACTGAATAAATTGAGTTAGAGAATTTAAAAAAGCGGGTCTTTTGATCCGCTTTTTGTTTATTTAATCAGACTTTATTTAATGAATTTCCGCGCTTTTTTCTTTAAGGAAGTTGCGCCAATCTTCGACAAGGCGAATGATGGATGAAAATGGTGTATCTACCAAGGCGGTGAACAAAGCTGAGACAATATTATATTCTCGCCATTTATTGCTAAACCACTGACCAATTTTGGCCATTGGGACGGAAAATAAATCTAAAAAAGACTCTAAAATATTGCCTTTATCTTTTACGGTAATTTCTTTGGAAGTAGCTTTAATAGCCGTAGCAGCAAAAAAGACCATTGCTACATAAATTGTATCAATATACATGGAGGTCCAGGGGACTTTGGCCAGTTTAAAAATCCAAAAGATGAGAGCTAAACCTGCCAAACCAAACAAAGTTGAAATTAATACAAACAAAGTGCGCAATAATTTGCTTTTCTTTTTGTTTAAGGCTAATTCATAAACATCTTCTTCTGCTTGGTGATAAACTATTTTTTTAATTTCTGTAACTATCACTGGGAAATTACTAACATGAGGCGGTCGGATAGCTAGCACTAACAAAAACATCACTAAACTTGGAATTAATAAATCGACAAAAAGCGTCACAATACTAAATGGCACGCCTGCCCAGCGTGCTACTGGTCCCTCAAAAATGATAAAACTTGCTCCACCAGCCACAAAAATTGATAAAGTCGAGTAAATAGCTGACCTAAACAATCTTTTTTTGAGGCTTTTTCGTCTACGATCATAAACAGTTTCGATTAATTCATCTAACTTTTCTTCATCTGCATAATTGCTTTTAACAATATTGGGAGCAGCGTTAATCTCATCAGTAATATCATTAATTAAGCGATAAGCAGCATCATATTTAGCCGCAATTTGAAAAAAGTGTTTACCTAGAGGTTTTTCTAAATCTTCTTCGATTTCTTGACGGATTTTCACTGCTTGATCAGTGACCTGTTTAACACTTTGAGGATCTTCTTTGACCCAAAAAGGATATTTGATTTTAATTAAGTTGAAAGCAATGATTGGATTATCAAAATTATATAAAGTTCGATGTACCACAACATAAGTTTGCAAGAACTTTTCCATGTCACTGACCATATTGCCTGGTATGATATTAATTCGCTTATAAAGTACATTGGTCATGAGGTTGATCAGTGCATTTTCTTTAAAGTTGGGAGATAACAGTTCTTCAATCTCACAAGCTGCTACCTCGATAATCCAATTATAAAAATTAATTTTTTTCTTAACGTGTACGTCGTCGTTACTTCTTGGTAAACGACTGTCGCTCATAATTTTAATATATTTATTGAGGATATTTTCTAATTCTTCAACTTGTTTGCGACTAATTCGTCCACTATCAAAATAGCCACTACGCATCAATTCTAACGCCATTGGTTCAGCGATTTCCTTAGCTTTGACATCGGGCATGATGCTAATACCATACAGTTTAGAAACTAAACGACGTTTTAAAATTCGTTCAATAGCAGCTCGTCTTAGTAAATTTTCTTCTTTCCAATCAACTACTTCTCGAACTTTTTCATAGGCCTTGGCAATTTTAGAAGCGACCTCATCCACCTCTAGAGCAGCAATGACTGGTCGATGACGATATTCCCAATCCATTTGATACTGTTTGATGTAGTCATCAAAATAATGAGATAGGGGACGTAGTTGTTTAGTTTTTTTTGTTTCTTCTGGCATAACAGCTAGCGTTCATTATAGCAAAAAACTAAGCTTTCGATATAATGGCTTCATTATGGCTGACAAATTTAAAGCAACCTGGGTTTCACACAGTTCGATTAGTGATTTTCTACAATGTCCTCGAGCTTATTACTTAAAAAATGTTTATAAAGATCCCAAAACCAAACATAAAATCCAACTGATTTCTCCACCCTTAGCTTTGGGGGCAGCAGTGCACAATGTGATTGAAGCGTTGTCAGTTATTCCTGCAGAAGAACGTTTTTCAGAAAGCTTGATCAAAAAATTTGATCGAGAATGGAAAAAATTTAGCGGTATTAAGGGTGGATTTTTTGATGAACAAACAGAAGCGGCATATAAAGAGCGAGGAGCTGAGATGCTCCGCAAAGTGATGAACAATCCAGGCCCGCTGAGTCGTTTAGCGGTCAAAATTAAGGATGATTTACCTTGGTTTTGGTTATCAGAGGAAGAAGAAATTATTTTGTGTGGCAAAATTGATTGGTTGGAATACTTACCAGATACAGATCAGGTGCACATCATTGATTTTAAAACTGGTAAAAATGATGAAAAAGCAGATTCACTGCAATTACCCATTTATCATTTATTGGTCCATTATTGTCAGCATCGAGAAGTAGTGAAAGCAAGTTATTGGTATTTAGAATCTAGTGACGAACCAGTTGAGCAAGAATTGCCAGATTTGGCTTGGGCAGAAGCAGAAGTCTTAGCCATTGCCAAAAAAATTAAAACCATGCGTAAATTAGAGCATTTCAAGTGCCCGCAAGGAGAAAATGGTTGTTGGGCTTGTCGACCAATGGAACAAATTCTCAAAGGAGAAGCCCAGCTAGTGGGGGAAAATGATTATCATCAAGATGTTTATGTTTTGCCTAGCAAACAGAAAAAAACCAAGAGAAAAGATAATAGTCAATTAATTTAATTATTTTTGAGGATCTAATACTAGTTTTTTGAACCGACCATCTCTAAGTAGTAAAGCAATCACTGCATAAACTGCGATGTCTTGCCAATTTTCGTAACAACTTTCATTGTTTGGCTCACTACCTTTGCTGGCTAAATGTTGTAGGCGACGTAGTTTGTCGTTAATGCGAAAGATAATACCCAACTCGCCGTTATCTAGAATATTGTCTTTGCCATAATCCTTATGTTTTTTAATAAAAATTTTTAATAATTTAGTTAATTCTTCAGCAAAAGCTTGATCAAGATATTGAGATGGGGTTTTAGACATAGCAATATATTAACAAATTTTTAGTTTTTGACTAGACTAGCAATTTGTAGAATTTGCGATAGAGAATAGAAATCATTAAATTTTTTATCATAACCTTCCCACGGATCATGCATAATATATTGACCATCTTTTTTTTCTTTAATGACAATAAAATGAGTTCCATAAGGACCTGCTGATAATTTTACAATTACTGGATTTTCATTTAATTTACTATCCAAAATACTTTGAGAATAAGCACTATATTGGTAATAATAGCCAGAAGGAGTAGGCCAAGGCCTTGACATGTAAGCAGTTGGGTATAAAAAATACCCATTATTATTAGCGATGGTTATGGGATTAACATTTTCACCAAGTTTTTTCTTTATCATAGCTGTGCTGCTAATTAAACAACCTACTTCCATAATACTCATATCACTACTGCCGATTAAATAATTTGCCCAGCGCTGATCGCGTTGACTAAAGAACCATCCATCCGGGCTATTTTGTTCTGGCAATATAGAACCACTTTTGCTATTAGAGAAAGCCTTTAAGGAATTCAGTTCAGCGATTGCTTCAGCCAATTTTTGTTGATAAATAGCTTCGTTATTTTTAGTTTCAGCTAGCAAACTATTTTTTACACTTTTTTGTATATCTAATTCACTTTTTTGTCGCTCAAGCTCACTTTTTTTTAAGCTAACCTCAGTTTGTTTTTCTTTTTTTAATTGTTTTTGTTGATCATAAGTAGCGCGCTGTAATTCAGTGCGGTGCATGATTTCTAAAGTTTGTTCTTGTGCTTGGTTAAGATAACGATATTGAGTAATAAAGTCATTAAAAGAATCACTGGCAAAGAAATTAGCTTTGTATTGTTTGCGACTTTGTTTATAACTTGCTCGAATTCTTTCAATTAAAATCCCACTAAGTTTATCAAGTGAAATACTTAAACCTTCAATGCGCTGGGTTAACTCGTCAATTTCTTTTTCAAGTTGATAAATTTCATTAACCGTTTGTTGAATTTTTAAGGATTGGAGTTGAATTTGGCTGTTAAGAATGTTGATTGCCGATTGAAGAGTGTTGGCCTCAGTTTTAGCTTGATTGATTCTACTTTCCCAACATCTCCTTTGATCATTCAGACAAGTACTATAGCGATCAGCATCGCTTTCTTTATATGTATCACAATTTTCTTGATCACAATCTTGGGCCAAAACATTCACTTTTTTTAGGTTTAGAAAACACAGACTTAACAGAAGCAAGATCAATAATCGATAACTGAATTTTTTGACTTTCATGTCAACTATTTCTTTAACATACGCTTAACGGCAGTTAAACTCGCAAATGTACCAAGTAAAACAGCAGTTATCAACCCAGCCAGAAATTGATAAAGGAAAAATTGCCAATTAATTGGGAATTCGATAATACCTTGTAAAAAATCACTTAACCAGGGAGAAATATAGAGTAGCATGGCAAAATAAAGAGCAAAGGCAATAATACTAGCGATAATGGATAAGAAAATGCCTTCTAGAAGATAGGGTTGACTAATAAATTGATTATTTGCACCAATAAACTTCATCACTTTGATGCTATTGCGTTTAGCACTAACTCTAAGACTAATAGTGACCATAATCATCAAGAAAGAGACAGCAAGTAAGACACTCAAAAAGAACAGACCAAATAGGCGCAAAGCATTTGTCCAGCGCACTAAACTTTGCATAACATCCAGTTGAAAATCGACATCTTCAACATATTGATTGTTTTGCAGAATTTGATTGATTTTTTCCAAATCTTGCGCATTATAAGCTGAGACTTCAATACTAGCTGGTAAAATGTCTTCAGTAACTAACTCTAGCAGGAGAGGATTATCTTGATTTTCTTGACGATAAATTTCTAAGGCCGCAGTTTTATCCACGATATTTATATCTTTAATATAATCTAGCTGTCTTAACTCTGTTGCTAAATTGTTAACTTCATCTATCTCAGTTTCTAATTTAAAAAAAGCAATTACTCGAGGTTGAGTTTCAAAATATTGTAAAATTGTTTGGCTACCAATAGTCATGATTGAAAAAGCAAAAGCGATAAAAAAAGTAATTGTCAAAACAATAATACTTAAAATGCTCTGATAGGGAGAGCGTCGAATAGCGGTGAGGGCAGAATTAAAACTTTTCATAATTGCTTATTTTTTATTTTTTTTACTTTTACTGAGCTTTTTCTTTTCTGGCTTTTTGTCTACTGCTTCTTTAACTTTGTCTTCTATTTTTTCAAGTTGTTCTTCATTGTTTTCCTCAATTTTTTTGATCTTTTTTTCTAATGTAACAATTTTTTCTTTAGCTAATTCCTGTAGCACCAAATTATCATGAGTAGCAAAAAGCAGAGTAGTACCTAGTTGATTAATTTTTTTTAATAAACGAGTAATAGCTAAACTGGCTGCCGCATCCAAATTACCAGTTGGTTCATCGGCAAAAATTATTTTTGGTCCACAAGCCAATGCTCGGGCAATACTGACTCGTTGAGCTTCTCCTCCAGATAATTGTCTAGGAAATAATAAGGCTTTGTCTGTCAAGTCAACTAGATTTAATAAATTAGTTACTCTTTCTTCAACTTCTCGATCTGTTTTACCTTGAATATAAATTGGTATGGCAATATTTTCCCAAACATTCATTTCTTTGATGAGTTTATAGTCTTGAAAGACTACCCCAATTTTTCTTCTTAATTCAGGAATTTTTGCTGTTTTCAATTGGCTATATTTTTCTCCATCTAGTTCAATGTCGCCTTCGCTGGGTTCGTACTCTTTGATTAGTAATTTCATCAAAGTCGTTTTACCAGTACCAGATGGCCCAGTGATAACCAATAAATCACCATCTTTAATTTCCAGCGAAAAATGCTTAATGGCAGTATCTTGATTGCCAAAAGATTTACTGACATCCGAAAAGATAATCATAGGCAGTTTCCATTAAATCATTAAGTGAGTGATTAGTCTAGACTTTGGAGAGGAGCTTCGGCTTCAATTGCCACTATTTCCACTCGTCCCACATCCATAAACCAGCCAGATTTTTGAGCCTTATTAGTTTCACCCCAAATCTTAATTTCCATTCCCACAAAGTCATCCAAATCTGTAACTGAAGAGGTTAGGGCTACAGTTTGACTTTCTCCACCTTCTCTAAGTAGTCGATGTGATCCTTCACCATCAACTCCTCCTTTTTCCAAATAGCCTTGAGTGCTATCAGAAAAAGTATCTTTATCAGTTACCCCAAAGAAATCACCAACCTTAATAGTGCTGACTTCTCCGGCTGTTTGGGCGACATTACCTTGTCCTAGATTAGCTTTTTTATTAAGTCTGGAACTGCCATACCCAGTTAGAGTGCCAGCTAGGATTGCTATGACAGCAAAAATAATAAACTTCTTTTTTTGTTGTTTAGTCATATTTTTTTTATTTCGTTCATTGTTGGTATCATTAGCTAAATTTATGTGACTTGAGTCATCGTCCAAATTTTCAATAATAGTTTTTGGAGGATTTAAATTGTCTTCAATTTTTGGTGTTTCGTCAATATGTGTTTCTTGCGTTTCTGTCATAAAAAATTTCCTTCATTTTTATTGTAAAGCAATTTACTGACGAATTAAAGCTAAAATAAATTGATCTAAATCGCCATCTAGTACCTCATTGGTTTGACTAGTTTCTACTTGAGTTCGAGTATCTTTCACTAATTGATAGGGATGTAGCACATAATTGCGAATTTGTGTGCCCCAACTAGCATGTTGGTGATGGCCTTTTTCTTTGGCTAGAGTATTTTCTCGCTCTTCTTCCTGAATTTTGGCTAATTTAGCTTTTAAAATTTTCATCGCTCGCTCTTTATTCTGCACTTGGCTACGTTCTTCTCGACACTTGACCGTAATGCCACTGGGTTCATGAGTTAGTTCCACCGCCGTGTTGAGTTTATTGACTGATTGACCACCGGCTCCACCAGCTCGAGTAAAGTTCCAAGTCAAATCTTTATCTTTAATGTCAATTTCTTGACGATCTTCCACAATGGGCAAAACTTCTACTAAGGCAAAAGAGGTTTGGCGTAAATTATCAGCATTAAAAGGACTTTGTCTGACTAATCGATGAGTACCATGTTCACCTTTTAAGTAACCATAAGCAAAATCAGCCTCAATTTCAAAAACCACTTCTTTAATACCCGCATCTTCTCCTCGAGTTTTATTAACCAGGCGATAAGGCCAGTTTTTTCTTTCAAAATAACGCCGATACATGCGTTCTAGCATTTCCGCCCAATCCATAGCTTCAGTGCCTCCCTGGCCAGGATGGATAGACATCATCGCTCCACAGTGATCAAATTTTTTATTGAGATAATGTTTGAGTTCCAATTTTTTTAGGATTTTTTTTAATTCATGGCTAGTTTGATCAATATCTGTTTTTAATTCTTGGTTTAATTCTTTTTTTGTTCCCTCATTTTCTAATTCAATGAAAGTCTGTAGGTCATTTAATTTTTCGGCAATTAATTTTTGTTCGTCAATAATAGTTTGAGCTCTTTGTTGTTTTTTGATTTCACTTTGAGCTTCTTCTTTTTGCCAAAAATCAGGACTACTGCTAGCTTTTTGAATTTGCTCGACAATATTTTTTTCTTTAGCTAAGTCAAAATTAGCTAAAAATTTTTCTACGTCTTTAATTAATTGTTTTAACTCATCTTCCGTCATGTCTTTATTTTAACCGATCTCTGGTCAGAGTCCAGTTATTAACCAATTCTTGATTTTGATAAAGGTAGATGGGAATTTCGTTCACACCTGATTGTTTTTGGATTTCTAGATTTGAATATTGATTGTTGTCTTCTAAATCAATGACTAGATTGACCTGACTTTGTTCGGCAACAATCAGCAATAAACTAATTTCTAAAAATTCTTGATTGTTTTGATTAAAATAGGGTTGGCTAAGAAAATCTACTTTTTTAGTTTCTCCACCATCACTGATTAGTTGTATTTGTTTGATTTTTATGTCTGGAGCAAAATATAAGCGCTGATAGTTGACATAGCTGAGATGATCGGCAGTGTTTAGATCTGGATTAGTACTAATAGTTAGTGGCGGTTGATTCTTGTTGCTAAACTTGATTAAAATTTGCTCAACTCGTTTATCATTTTGGTAAAAATGAAATTCTCTGTCGATTAAACGATTGGCTTTATTAATACCAACGTTGCTTTCTACACTATAAAAATAAAAATCTACTGGATTTTTTCTGATTAATTGACCGGCAAAACCGTGTTTTTGCCAAATGTTTGCTAATGTTTGATCTTGACTGTAAATTTGAATATTTTTATTAGCCAAATTATCTAACAAGACTCTAGCGAGAGCTAAAGTTTCTTGAGTACTTAATTGGCTGAGTCGATTTTCTATAGCTACTTTACTATGATCTAAAAAATTAGCTTTTTCTGTTGAGCCAGCGAAAAAATTTAAACGATCAGCTCTGGCTAGTTGAGCAAAGTTTTGGGCATCGATTGCCCCTTCATAATCTGCTAATTGAATCGGTCCGATGTGAGTTAATAAATTTTCGATAAAATTTAGATTAACAAAAATAATGCCAGCTATTTCTTGTTTTTGATCTAAATATGGACTTTCATTGGCAATTTCTTGCCAAAGTTCAATG
Organism: uncultured Pseudomonadales bacterium; assembly: GCA_964432115.1. Classification (GTDB taxonomy): domain Bacteria; phylum Patescibacteriota; class Microgenomatia; order UBA1400; family PJMF01; genus JAAZKO01. Next base: position 9,298 of record CAYSMC010000038.1, read on the forward strand.
ATTTTTTCGGCACTGTTAGCTAAATCTGGCCACCAATTAGCATCTTGAATAAACAAACCATGTCCTTCACTTAAATATTCATAATGACCTGGTGGGCTGGCTGGAAACTTGCTTTGTTGGCCAGCGACACTATAAATATCTTCTATCGGAGTTAAATTCCACATTCCATGTGAAAATTCTAAGAAAAAATAAGAACCCATAAAACCACCGGTAGCTCTTAATTCATCACTATTTTGTAACATTATTAAATAGCGAGTATTTTTTTCAAGTAAAAAATGCGCTAAAATTTGGCTTAAATCTTCACTAAAATCCTTAAAAATTATTTTTTTTAAATTTTTATTAATAT
>CAYSMC010000039.1:0-38619 GCA_964432115.1 uncultured Pseudomonadales bacterium
AAGAGAAACAATTGGAATATTAGTTTTTAGCTAGCCAAGTGTGCGAAGGTAGTAGTTATCACACTAGATTTTGTGTTATCCTAAATTGTATGACAAATAATCAAGATCCTTTACAAGCTTTACAAACCCTTATTGAAGATAAAGAAAATTTATCAACAACAACTGCACCTACTATTCCTGAAGTAAATCAGGAACAAACTGGAGAACAAACTCCTTCAGAAGGACAAGCCTCAGTTGGTGGAGAGCTTACTCCAGAACAATTAGTCGCTCAGCAGGCAGCTAGTGCAGCAAAGGAAGCAGAATTAAAAGCCAAAATTAAAGAGCATAAAGCAAAACAAGCTGTTAAAGATCAAGAAGCACTTAAAAGTTTGCGAGGCGAGTTACCACAAGTATCGCCAAAAAATCCTAGCGAAAAAGGAATTCAAACCGATGAGAATCAAGAATTAGCTCAAGAACCCGGCAATAGCACTACAAAAAAAGTGGTGCATAATGTTAAGCAATTAAAAAGGTTAGATTAATTAATATGGAGGGTGGATCAAGTTTAGGAGCTGGCTCCAAGAGCCAGTTAACTAGTAGTGGTAGTTTTCGCCAGACTTTTGGTGGCAGTATTACTGAGGAACATTTGGATGAGGCGGCCGCTGCAGCTGATGGTCAAAACAAGCAATTGGGTCAAACAAGCAGTGTCTTGGGTCGGCAGAGTGCGGTAAAAACAGCGGCCGCCACCCAAGGCGCTAATAAAACTGCTTTGGCCCAAACCCCAGAAAAAGTGGCCACTCAACCACGATCGGTGACTGGTTTAGGTCAAGAGTTATTTAGACGCCCAGCCACTGATGTCAAAGATAGTTTGCAAGCGATGTTTAGTCTTAATAATCTATTAAATATTCAGCCAAAAACCCCAGAAGAACAAGCCAAACAAAAAAAAATTGCTGCTCGTTGGCAGCAACTTACTCAAGAAGAACAAGCAGTGGCTAAGCAGCTTTACGAAGAAAATCTAGCTAAGAAGCGCCAAGAAGAAGAAGCTCAAGAAAAACAACGACAACAAGAACTAGAAGCGCAAAAAGATCAAGAATTGTCCGTTCCTCAAGGTCGACAAACTGGTTTTCGAGGCTTTGCTGGCATGGGGAATAAACAAAAAGCTCAAACTTTGCTCCAACGCCAACGCACTACGATGACTGGAGCTGAATAGGCTTTTAATGCTAGAATAAACTAGTCATGAAACTTTACAATACTGCTTCACGATCAATTGAAGAATTTCAAGCACTGGAAGACAAATTTGTTAAACTTTATGCTTGTGGTCCCACCGTTTATGATTACACTCATTTAGGTCATTTACGCAAATACGTGTTAGATGATATTTTGGTGCGGACTTTGCGTCATGCAGGTTATGAAGTGAAACACGTGCAAAATATCACTGACGTTGGTCATTTGGTGAGTGATGATGATGTTGGTGAAGATAAATTAGAAAAAGGTGCCAAAAAATATCACAGCGATGCTGAGACTTTGGCGCGGCGTTTTGAAGACTATTTTTTTTACAGCATGGATTTATTGGGCGTGTTACGGCCTAGTCTGAGTTGTCGGGCTACTGACCATATTCAAGCTCAATTAGAAATGGTTTTGGCCCTCGAAAAAAAAGGTCTAACTTATCTAATTGAAGGCGATGGGGTTTATTTTGATACCAGTAAAATAGAAGATTACGGAAAATTAATTAATCAAGATCCGGTGTTGGCTAAGCAAGTATTAACCGCTCAACGCGAGGGTGAGCGGGTAGATAAAGTAGCTGGTCGAAAAAATCCTACTGATTTTGCCTTGTGGAAGTTTGAAAGGCCTGGAGAAAATCGACAAATGGTTTGGTCTAGTCCTTGGTATGAGCGTAGTTTCCCTGGTTGGCACATAGAATGTAGTGCAATGGCACTGGAGCATTTGGGTGAACAAATTGATATCCACACAGGAGGTGTTGATCACATTAATATTCATCACACTAATGAAATTGCTCAAACTGAGGCAGTGACTGGTAAAAAACCATTTAGTCGTTATTGGGTGCATCACAATCATTTATTTGTTGAGGGTAAAAAAATGAGTAAGTCACTCAATAATTTCTATACTATTGATGACGTTATTGAAAAAGGTTTTTCGCCTAAAGCTCTTCGTTTATTATTTTTAATGAGTCATTATCGTAGTGAACAAAATTTCACTTGGGATAGTTTAGAGGCAGCCCAAAAAGCTTATTTAAAATTAGCCCGTTTCGTTTTAAATTTACGAGCCAGTAAGCGAAATCAAGAATTAGAATTAAGTGATTTTCCAGGAGCGCTGCAGCTTCAACAAGATTTTTTTGCTGCTTTGGAAAATGATTTAAAAACCAATGAAGCGCTGACTGTGCTTTGGGAATTAATGGCTAGCGATTTAGATAGCGATGTTTTGTATCGTTTAATCATGGAATTTGATCAAGTTTTAGGATTGGGTTTAGCTGGTTTGACTGAAGAAAGTTTACTAAAATCATTACAAAAATCTTTAGATACAGACATAATTGATCAAAATTATGCACAAAATTTAGGTTTAAAGCAAAATGTTTTACAATTAGCAGATTTGCCTAACTCAATCCAAAAATTGATTAAGAAACGCCAATTAGCTCGTCACAATCAAAATTTCGCAGAAGCGGATAATGTGCGAGATGAGTTAAAAGAACAAGGCTATGAGCTTTTAGATTTAGAAAATGAGCAATTATTGATCAGAAAAATTTAACTATCAATATTATTTGTTGAAAATTTTCCCCATTTTTTACTTTTTTAAAAATGACAATCAAGATCTCTTAATTCACCGCAATTTTCTCTAATTGATAAAAATCCCTGGCTAGAAATGATTAAGTGATCAATTAAATTAATGCCCATCGCTTCAGCTAATTGGGCTAGTTTTTTACTGACTTGTAGATCATTAAGAGATGGTTCTAGATTTCCAGAAGGATGGTTATGTACTAAAATGAGATTGCTTGCTTGAAGTTGAAAAGCAATCTCAAAAATTTCTCGTCCTTCAAGATAATTGAAATTTAATCCACCAATGGTAATAATTTTTTTGAGCAATAATTCTTGTTGACCATTAAGAAAAAAAGCTAGACAGTATTCTTGTTTTTTATTTTTTAAATCAGCACAGTAGTTATAAATTTGTTTGGGGGAGTGAAGAGGATGACTTGTTGATTCTTGAATGCTACGACGACCTAACTCAATAGCGGCGATAATTTTACTAGCCTGAGCAAAGCCTAAGCCAGAGATATTTTGTAAATCTTTGAGTAATTGTTGTTCTTGTTGGGGATTTTTTAGCAGAAAAATTTCGTGCCAGATGTGAAGTGGAATTTTTTTTAAAATATTTTTGGCCAAATTTTGAACCGGTAAATTTTTGTAGCCACTATTTAGAATGATTGCTAACAACTCGGCATTACTGAGACTGTTTTTTCCAGAATAAAATAGTTTTTCTCTGGGTCGATAGGCTAGAGGAAATTTATTTTTTTCTTTGACTTTTAAGTTTGTGCCTATATTCACTAGCTAATTTTAGTTAATTTGTATGACAAAAAAATGTACAAAATTGACTACGAAATTTTGGCGCTTATTTAACTTATTTCTTAACTGGCTTTTATTTTCTTAGAGCTTCAATCAAGAGCTGAAAAGTCCGTAAATTATGCAAAGTGGCTAATCGCCAAGCACTGCTATCTTTTACCTTAAAGAGATGATGTAAATAGGCCCTATTTACCTGTTTATTCTTGCAGATTGGACAATCGCAGTGTTCATTAATTTTCTGAAAATCTGTTTGATATTTTCCTTGACCAATATATAAATAGTCAAAAATTTTATCTAATTGATTTTTTTCTTCCATTTTTTTCAATTCTTCAAGATTAAGTGCTTTAGGATCAGTTTTAAAAACATAAAGACGTTGATGTCGAGCATCACGAGTGGGCAGTACGCAATCAAAAAACTGGTAGCCCATTAAAAACAATTTAACAATATTTTCCAAACTGCCAACGCCCAAAGCAAAGCGGGGATGCTTGTCGGGAGTTAATTGGGCATTAAATTGAGAAAATTGATAATCAAATTGACCTTCTTTATCAAGTGGCCAACCGCCTAAACCATAGATGTCAAAGCCGATCTCCAATAGAGCGTCGGCACAGTATTGGCGCCATTTTTGATGATTATGTCCTTGAATGGGAGCGAGGAGGAGCGGACAGGGATTAAGTTTTTGGGCTGGTTGTTCTTCTTGTGAAGCCCGTTTCACTGAAAGATCTTGAGCTTGGGACTCTTGAACTTGTTTATCGAATTCAGCTTTGGCACGTTTCGCCCAGGCAATGGTTCTTTTAACACTAGTTTCCAGGCGCGTCTCATCTGCATCTGGTGGACTAAAATCATCTAAGACAATTTTAATATCACTGCCAATGGTAAATTGCAGACGAATTGAATCCTCAGGTGTAAACAAGATTTTCTTTTGTTTTTTTGGCCCAGTATATAAAACTACACCTTCATCAATAATTTTCCCCATATTCGGATTTTTTTGAATCAGAGAAAAGAGCTGAAATCCTCCCGAATCAGAAGCCAAAAATCCTGGCCAATTCATAATTTTTTTTAAGCCCCCAGCCTGTTTTAAAATTTCTTCGCCTGGCTGTTTCATTAAATGAAAAGTATTAACCATTAGCCAATTTAAACCAATTTCTTGTAAATCATTAGGGCTTAAACTACGCACCACCCCTAGAGTAGCATCGGGCATAAACACTGGTAGTTTTTCCACTAATGACTGTGAATTTTGATCAATCGAAAATTTTTCCATCAGCCATATTTTACTTGATCAGTTATAATAATGCATCTTAAGAACTTATTAACAAAATAAGAAAGGTAAAAATGCCTACAAAGAAAAAAACCGTTAAACGTCTAACTCGCTCCAAGACTGATAAAAAGATTGCTGGTGTCGCTGGTGGTTTAGCTAACTATTTTGAAATTGATCCAGTCTTAGTGCGTCTAATCTTTGCTTTAACTTGTATTCCAGGTGGTTTTCCAGGTATTTTAGCTTATATCATTGCTTGGATAGTGATGCCGCTAGAACAATAAATAAAATTAAGCTTTCTTTTGCTGATGGTTTTTCTGTACAATTAGTTTGTGCGAGATCAAGCTAACACCGAAGATAACTTACCACCTATCGATTATGATGCTGCTGAAAGGATGGGGGATAAGTTGCGTTGGAAACACAACCCACCTGAGGTCTCCTTTTCCATTAAAGAAGATTCCGATGGCGAACTTGTCCTAAAGCGAACTCAGCCAGAAATTATTGAGATTTATGATCAGATGGAGCAGAGCAAAAAAAGACACGCTGAGAAAGAATCGATCAGAAATAGCGCTATCGCCAACGAAAGTTTGTTGAGGAGCTTAGAAGTTCAGGAGGCTTTAGTTGATCCCAGTCACCCTTTTTATGCTGTTTTGGAACGAGTTGGTGAAAATATTAGCCAAGCTGAGAGAAAAATAATTGAGCGAAATGGCCTCTCCAGAACTACTTTGACTGAAGAATACGATTTCCATTTAACCAGAAGAGAAAATATTAATGCTTTTACTTATCCCAAAGTTAAAAGTGTTTATTTTGAATCTGGACTTCTAGTATTAATGGATCATTTCTTAAAAAATGTAAAAGGTTATGGTTTAGCTGAGGATCATTTAGCATTGGTTTTAGCTCATGAAATTTCTCATTCTGACGCTGAGGCTGAAACTGGTTACCTAAATGAAGAATATTGTGACATTCAAGGAATGATTTTGGGAGCAGAGGCCGGTTACAATCCTTTAGCAGCAGTGGATTTTGAGGATTTTTTAATCTGGTTGGATGAAGGAAATTCAGCAGAAACTTTGGGAGAAGAAGAGCAAGGCAAAAATAACCTAGAGCTTCCTAGTCATCCTAAACCCAAGGATCGACGCTTAGTTTTAATTGATGTTTTAACTGATAAAAACCGCAGTTTACCCAATCAAACCAAAAGATTTACCGAAGTCGATGAAAAAATTACTAATGATCTAAGAGAGCAGATGATGGTTTGGCAGGAAACTACAGTTGATAGAGTTTTACCAAGTTCGATGGAGAAGTCCTTAGAACAAATCAAAGAATCAAATAATGTTTCAGAATTACTAGATGCTCTAACAGGTCATCATGTTTTGCAAAAATCTCTGATTACTAAGGAAATAGCCAACAATCCTGATTTAGTGAATCGTTTAACCATTTATCAAGCTATTGCCTGTGAGATGAAGAAAAAAGAAGAAATAGACCGGGTTAGGTTTTCTACTAATGAAAATGACAACAAAATGGCTGCAGATTTAGCAACGATCCTTTTGCGTGATACGAGCTATGACTCATTTTCTACTGCGATTTATGACAGTCACGATCTGTTAATTGGTGGCCTAGCTAGTCAATTAGAAAATTCAGAAATCGATCAGGAAACCAAACAAAGAATTGATTCAAAAAGAACTGAGTTGCTAGATGAATTGCAACAATTAAAGGTAGGAGTAAGCATAAAAGAAAAAAAGAATATTCCCTATAAAGAGCAGGAGAAAGAACGAGAAGAGCTTCTTGCCAGATCAAATTTAATGACCGAGCAGTTGAGAAAAGTTTTTCAGCATTTGGCTTCAGTTGATTTAACCGAGTTTAACTTGACCCAATTCTTGTCAGGAGATTTTTCTCAAGATCCAGTTTTAGGGGAAATGCTTAGAAAGATCGGCATAAAAAATTTTGATGCTTATTTTAGCTTTATCAATCAAAGATTTAATGATTTAGCTGTAAATCCTCAAGTTAGTTTAGTTTTGCCAGATAAGAGCCAAAAATTGATGCCTCAGATACAAGTTCTCAAAAATACCGAAAAGAATTGGAGTCAAGAGCAAATTCAGCTATTACTCAGTGAAACACTAACTCATAGGACGGCTGCCTTTGCAGAAGGAGCATTTGTTGATCCACTAGAGCCAATTTGGAAGGATTATTCTCAAACTGTTGATAATAATCAGAATTTATTAAGAGGATTAGTCTCGGAAAAAATTAATGAATTAGCAAAAAAATTATCTGACGTTCCAGAAGAGCAAATTTTGTTAGCTCAATTGATTGAGCAATCATTGATTAAAGGTAGTAGGAAGATGGATGAATTGTTAATTCCAGAACAATTGGCAGCGTCAGTACACTTCATCAGAGAAAATCCTGATAATCCTGATTCAGCAGACCATCACCAACGTCACTATCCAGAAAAATTTCAAAGTGATGGTTTATCCAAAGCAATCCGACAACTTAAAATTAGTCCAACCCATGGCGGTGCTACTCTAGAAACATATTTTTCGGGTTTTGGTAAAAACTTAAATTATGATCATATAAATCGAACGCGTCATAGAGATACACGAAATGGGTCCAGTAGATTGGGTAGGCGTTTAGATTTTGTTAAGTTATATTACGGCCATCTTATTCATGATCCTGAAACAAATTGGGACGGGAGGTCTCAATATTTTCGAATCAAAGATAAGGATATTTCTGAGAATTTAGAATTGCTTGAAGCACGACATAAGGGTGTAGCAATTTACGGTGATCAGATGAATAAACCATATCTAGAGAGCAGATTAGAATTTTTTGACGACACAGATGAGGTTGAGCAAATTTTTTCTCAATTAAAAGATGTGGCAAAAACTGTTAATTACGAACCTGATTCTTTATATAAAATTATTTTTTTCTCTAAAATTTCTGTTGAAGAAAAAAGTAGCTTTCTTTTAGGCTTACTGAGCAATGGAGACATTACATTAAACAAATTAAATTTAATGTTGCAAAACCCCTTTCGTTTTCCTGAAGAAAATAATTTAGATAGACATGAGCTCATTAGAATGGAATATGAAGTCTATATGTCAGTTTTGACTAGTTTACCTAATTCACCTATGCCTCAGTTGAGCTTTCCAGAATTAAACTTATTAAATCAGAGATTATTTGATTTATATAAAATAATCTCTGAAAAAGATGAAACTCAACAAGATTCTGGGCTAGAATCAAATGAAGATGGGAAATTAAAAGATAGATTGAATTTGATATTTGATTTTATTAATGATGGTGGCACGGTAACTATAAGTGAAAAAACCAGATATGAAGATAAAGAAGTCGATTGGGGAGATATTCTTAATTTAGGAGCCAATGTCGATCTTCTAGGCTTAATTAAGAAGATGGATTTTCCTGCAGAATTACTTAGTCCAATGATCTATGACTTGTTAGAAAAAAATAAGGATAGATTTACTGCTGCAGAGCGAGACAAGTGGCTAAGTCTTTTAGCCTACTGCCAGCAACCGATTCAGGTGAAAAATGAAGATGGATTTTTGATGAAATGGCAAGAAGTGGGTTCATCATTAGTATTGGAATCTGAAAGGCGGGGTTTATATAAATATAGACTAACGTTAAGCGAGAACGGTCAAACGATAGAACTAAACTGTGGGAAATTAGATGACTTGGTCCAAGCCTTTAATATTATTTCACAATTGCCAAAATCATCCTATAAAGATGAATGTTTATTTTTTTTATCAAGGCTGCTTAATCATAGCATTGATACAGTGGGTCCAAAAGGCAGAGAAGCTGTTGAGAAGCTTCAGTTGAATATTTTAACCAATGGACTGAGTGATCGTGCTTTAGGTATCAGAGAAAAGGGTGAGCAGATTAAAAGCAGTGGATCTTTATTAAGTAATAAACATAAATTTGTTCCTGCTAGCGAGAATTTTATCGGTGATTCGGTAGTCGGATTTTATTTAAGCGATAGTATGGGATATCGGATGGTCGACCAACTTATTCATGACTATCGGTCGCTTAATCCTCATACAGCTTTAAGTTTTGAATATCGTCAAGCTGAAAGATTTCAAAAAATGAGCGCTGAAGAAGTTGAGTCTCAAATTCTAGTAGAAAGATTAAGCACTCTTGAGAGCATGGCTGACTCTCCACTTAAGGAAGGTTTAGTTTTGTATTCGCTGCGCACTAGTTATGAAAATCTGGCTAAAATTAATAATTCAACTGAATTGAGTCAACAGTTACAAACACTTATCGAAAAATTACTTGATCAGTCAGAAAGCATTCAAACCCGAGAAGCTTTGTTTAAGATGTTAATCAACTTAGAAACTGGAGCAATTAATACTCCTTTAACAAAAGAGAAAATTGCTGAACATTTTCCAACTAGGGCTGACTTTTTGAATTTCATTACAAATGCAATTCCACAGAAAACAATGCAGCGAGACACTTACATTCTTTTAGCTGCAGAGGCCTATCCACTAAAGGTTGGTGACACTCAAGCCATAAGAGAACTCTTATTTTCCTCTGATTATGGTACTCAGGAAGACGTTGCTACCAAACAAAGGGCTGGTTTTCAAATTGGTAGAGAGATGAAGAATGCTGAGCGCTATCAACCCAGTTCAGCACGAGAATTAATCATGTGGATGATTGATGAGGATTTACAAGTTCAGTCTTATGATCAATTGGTTCAACAATTGAGTGCTAATACTGAAGGAAGAAAGTTGTTGAAAGGTTTATTAAATAGTTTAGATTTTGAAGCAGATACGAGAGAATCAAATCCAGGATTTAGTGGGCAATTTGAAACCCTTGCTACCAAAACCTACTTAGAAATTTTGTTACGAGCGCCAAAATCTTTAAAACGGAAAATGTTGGCCAAACTAATTGAAAATAGTGATGTCTACATTCCGCAACTCCAGCTAGCATATCTTACTAGAGTTGGCATGCCTGAAATAATTCAAAACTCAACAAAGAACTTTGTGCTTGAGGGTGCTACATTCAATTCTTTAATTGCTCCAGGTAGTTCAGAAAATCCGAGCAGTAAAACTATGTTTTTTGATTTAATGCTTGGAGAAAAAGGTTTATTAGAAGAGCCAATTAATACCAATACAGAAGATTTTTCTGAACGTCTGGAAAATAATTTTGCTGATAGTGAAATGCACAAATTCATTGATGATGTTGTGCAAATGATGATCAAAAAGGGTGGACTTAATGCTGAAGAGTCTAAAACAATGCGAGTTGTAGCACATTCTCTATTGGAAGCTATGAGTCCAACCAGAAGAGCTACTGTTTTGTATAAATTAATTTCTGAAATAAAGCGAATAGATTTTACTATTAAAGATAAGAAAAAACTTAAATCTCAAATTCTTACTCTTGCTCTGGGTTCTTTTGGCGTCTTGGGAGCTAAGCTCGGTCAAATAGACGAGATTGTTCCCAAAGGTTGGGATAGTGAAACAGGAAGTTTAAAACATGCAACTGAACCAATGCCGTTGTTGGCAGTAGCAGATATTTTTGCTCAAGAAGGTTTATCTGATAATTACCAAATTTTATCTAATGCTGGTGCTGCTTCTACAGCTTGTGGTTACATGGTACGCAATCCAAATGGTCAAGAACACTTTGTCAAAGTTGTTAGGCCAGAAGTTGTACTTGATTGGAAAGAGGACTTTATCGCAGTTGAACACATGTTAACTGTTTTACAGCAAACAAGAATTATTAAAACTGAATCTAGAGCCATTACTCAACAATTGAAAAAATTAGTTGAAGAAGAACTACAAACAGCTAGGGAAGTAGACAATGTTTTACAGTATGTAAATGTAGAAACTGAAGAAGCAAGACAGGCTAGAGATGGAATTTCTGCCGTCAAACTAGCGATCGATCGTATTTCTTCTGATGGAGAAACTACTTCAAGGCCAGACAACTCTTTATTGATATTTGCTGAGCCTCTAGGTAAAGCTCAAGGTTTTATGGAATTATCCAAAATCAAAAATGATGAAAGTTTAGCAGCCACTATTGATTTAAGAAGAGTTAACAGAATTATTATTCAAGACTTTTTACATCGGGCTTTAACTTTGGGCAATTGGCATTCTGATCTTCACGAGGGCAATATCATGGTAAATAAAGAGGGAGTTGTGCAACGACGAACAGTTAATAATGAAGACTTGGTTTTAATAGATTTTGGTCAAGTGGGTAAAGTAGAAACAGCAGAAAAACGAGCTAATGTCGCTAGGCTTTTGACTGGTTTAGGTTTATTTGATCGAGCAGAAGTGGCAAAAGCTATCCATGAAAGTTTAATTAACAAGACTGGTGTCAGCGAAGCCACGATTAAAGCTCAGCTGTCAGTGTTTCCTGATCAACTTCAGGATTCAGCACTCAAACTATTAGGCAAATATGATGTAGAAGAATACATGGTTAATTTTCTCAAGGCTAGCATTAACGTTTTGCCATATTTTCGTTTTTTACCCAAATTAGAGCAATTTAATTTGATTGCTAGCTATATTCCTGAAGAAAGCCGAAATAAGATTAGAAACAAAATTATTGCAAGAGTTTCAAAATTAGTAAATCACTCAAAAGCTAAATAATTTTCAATGCTACAATAACTGCCATGAGTCAATTATCTATTGCCATTGTTGGTTTACCCAATGTTGGTAAATCAACTTTATTCAACGCACTACTAAAAAAACAAGTAGCGCTGGCTGCTAATTATCCTTTTGCTACTATTAAACCCAACATCGGAGTAGTGGAAGTGCCTGATGAGCGTTTAAAGGTTTTAGCAGAAGTGACGCAAAAAAGCGAACAACTAGCTAGTTTGCCACCAATTAAGCATGCTTTAGTTGAATTTGTAGATATTGCTGGTTTGGTCAAAGGCGCTTCTCAAGGAGAGGGTTTAGGTAATCAGTTTTTAGTCAATATTCGTGAAACTCAAGCTATCTGTCATGTTTTGCGAGCTTTTAGTGACGAAAATGTAGTGCGAGAGGGCAGTATTTCACCAATTGAAGATTTGGCAACTATTCGCACTGAATTACAGCTAGCCGATTTAGCTACTTTAAATAAACAACAGGCTCCCAAAGGTACAGTGTCCAAAGAAGATCAATTACGTTGGTCAGTGATTGAAAATTTTAAAAAAATTCTAGAACAAGGACAAAATATTTTAGTTAGTGAAGTAAACGACAATCAATTACAAACTAGCAAGTCGAAACTTAGTGAAACAGAGGCTTTGGTAGCCAAAGAGTTGTGTTTATTAACTGCTAAGCCAGAAATTTTTGCAATTAACGTGAATGAGGGAGATCTAGTTAAAGCAACTATTCTAAAAAAAGATTGGGCTAAACAACTCAATCTATCTACAGATCAAATAGTGATTATTTCTGCTCAAATTGAAAGTCAATTAGCTGTTTTAGACATTCAAGATCAAAAGGCTTATCTTCAAGATTTGGGTTTAAAAGCAAGTGGTTTAGAGCGTTTAGCCCAAGTTGCTTATGACATTCTCAAGTTGCAAAGTTTTCTTACGGCTGGCGAAATTGAAGTCAAAGCTTGGACTATTGAAAAAGATGCCACTGCCCGGCAAGCAGCGGGAGTAATTCATAGTGATTTTTATGATAAATTTATTAGTGCCAAAGTCATCAGTTTTGCAGATTTTGTAGAGTTAGGTGGTTGGCAGGAAGCTAAAGAAGCTGGAAAAATTCGTCAAGAGGGTAGAGATTACATTATGCAAGATGGAGATGTGGTTGAGTTTATGATCGGGCGCTAATTTTTGCTTGTAATTTCAAGTATTTTGTACTAAAATACCCTCTGAGTTCGCTAAAATTTATCAATTATCCAAGGAGAAATTGTTTTCCGGCAATTTTTTCCGCGAACTAGAATGGAACAGATGAACTTGGTGAAAAATTCAAGCCAAAGAGAATATGAAGTAACTTACCTGTTAACAGGTGATCTTTTGGATGCTGATGTAGCTAAAATTCGCAAAGAAATTACTGATGCAGTTGTCAAATTAAAGGGTAAAGTAATCGAAGAATTTGATTGGGAGCGTAAATTATTAGCATATAAAGTGCGTCATGCCGGCAAAGCTCATCAAGAGGCAATTTTTACTCACCTCATTGTTCAACTCCCCCCAGAAAAAATTCGCAAATTAAATAAAGAATTAGATTTGCATCGCCAAGTCATGCGTCAATTGATCGTGCAAAGAGAAGCAAATGAGTCGGTTGAGAAAAAGAAGAGTGATAGTAAAAAAGTGGTCAAGAAAATAATTAAAAAAGAAGCAAGTAAAAAGTAAAACATTACGTATTTTGTCATTTAAAAGATAATAATAAGATAATGTTATGAAATAGCTCTGTTACAGAGAAAGGAAAAAATGTCAGTGAGATCTTTAAACAAAGTCATGTTGATTGGTAATTTAACCAGAGATCCAAATTTAAGATTTACTCCCAACGGCACAGCCGTTTGTTCTTTTGGTTTAGCTACTAATCGTTCTTGGACTAGTTCCGATAGTGGTGAGAAACAAGAAAGAGTTGATTTCCACAACGTAGTTGCTTGGGGTAAATTGGCAGAAATTTGTGGCCAATTATTACATAAAGGTGATAAAATCTATGTTGAGGGCAGGATCCAAACTCGTGATTGGAAAACTGAAGATGGTGCTGAGCGTCGCATTACCGAAATCGTGATTGACAACATGATGTTGTTAAATAGTCGAAGTGGTTACACTGCTAATGACGATGAAGAAGGTGAAGAAAAAGGCAGTAAACAAACTGAGTCGAAAGCCAAAAAAAGCACAAAAGACAAAAACGACGAAGAAGAGACAGAAGAAATTCCCGAGGGAGAAGGTGAGGAAGTAGAAGATGTCAGTGACGACATTCCCTTTTAGTATTATTAGCAATGAAAGTTTTAATGAAACAGCAATTTACTTATAAAAATCCAGATGCACTGCGTAAATTTGTTACTCCTTTTGGTTCAATTTTACCTCGAAGCAAGACTGGCTTAAGTGCTAAAGAACAAAAAAAATTGGCTAGAGAAATTAAGCGTGCACGCCATTTAGCTCTGTTGCCTTTTACTCAAACTTTATAAAAGTTGATAAATATTAATGAAAAAGCTAGTTTTTTAGCTAGCTTTTTTTAATGCTTCGTTTTACAATGATGTGCCAAATGAATATGCCCAAAGTTAAACAATCTTTTTTAAAGTTACCAATACGTATTATTACCAGTTTCCTGATTTTACTCTTGGGTATTTTAGTTGGTTATCGCTATGCGTTGGGCAATTTACCTTTTAATTTAAAATTGGGTTTTTTAGATCAAATAGCCAATTATCAGCGCAGCGAAGACTTAACTGGTTTAATACGAGATTCAGAAAAAAATGCGACGGTTTCCATGGATGTTTTTTGGGAAGTATGGCAAATTGTGGAGCGTGACTATTTTGATTCTAGCAAAATTAACTATAACAAGATGATAGATGGAGCCATTTCCGGAATGATTTGGGGTTTAGAGGACCCTTATACAGCTTATTTACCTCCAGAAGATAATGAACAAGCTGGTGAAGATTTAGCCGGTAGTTTTTATGGAGTGGGAATTGAATTGGGTTATATCGATGGAATAGTAGGCGTGATTGCTCCTTTAGCAGGTAGTCCAGCCGAGAAAGCGGGAATAAAAGCAGGAGACATGATTTTGCGAGTGAAAGATGCAGCGACTGGTTTAGACGAAGAGACCAGTAGTTGGACGCTTGATGAGGCAGTCCAAAAAATTCGTGGTCCACAAGGGACTGCCGTTACTTTAACCATATATCAAACTGGAGATAACGACAGTCGAGAAATAGAAATTATTCGAGATGAAATCATTGTTGAAAGCGTTGTTTTGGAATTTATAGAGATTGAAGGTCAATCTTTGGCTCATCTTAAATTAAGTCGCTTTGGCGATCGTACCCAAAGTGAGTGGGATAGCGCAGTCACAACTATTTTAAACAAATGGAACAATCAGGAAATTGCTGGTTTAATTTTTGATTTACGCAATAATCCTGGTGGTTATTTTGATGTATCAATTAATATTGCCAGTGATTTTATTAAAAATGGAACAATAGTTTCGCAAAAAGGGAAATATAGTCAACAAGATTTTTCTAGCACTGGTAAAGCTAGATTAGAGAAAGTGCCGACTGTTGTTTTAGTTAACAAAGGGAGTGCTAGCTCTAGTGAAATTGTGGCTGCTGCATTGCGCGATGATCGTGGTATTAAATTAATTGGTGAGCAAACTTTTGGCAAGGGCACGGTTCAAGATCGACGTGAATTAAGTAATGGTGGCGGATTACATGTTACTGTTGGCCGGTGGTTAACTCCAGCCGGCAATTGGATACATGATAGTGGTTTAGAGGTTGATGTTGAGGTAGAACAAAATTATGATACTGAAGCAGATGAAATTTTAGAACGGGCAGCTCAAGAGTTTTAATCATTTAGTCAAATAAGCTCGAAATCCAGCAATTGCTTCTTCAAGATTACCTTCAAGAATTTCACTCAGATTATGCCAGGACTGTTTAATGCGATGGTCGGTGAGTCGATTTTGAGGGAAATTATAAGTTTTAATTTTCTCAGCTCGCATACTTCGGCCAATATTTTCTCTAGCAGAACCTAAAGCTGCTTGTTTTTTTTCTTCTTCAATTTCCCATAATTTAGCTCTTAGCAGTTCCATGGCAATTTGCCGATTTTGCACTTGTTTGCGTTCACTTCTAGCTACCACTACAATTCCACTGGGAATGTGGGTTAGGCGCACTGCAGAACTAGTTTTATTAACTGATTGACCACCAGCGCCACTGGCTCTCATAAATTGTAATTTTAGATCTTCATCTTTAATCTCAATCGCTTGAGCATGGATTTCTGGCAAAACAGCTACTGAAGCAGTTGAGGTGTGTAATCGACCTTGAGCTTCGGTCACTGGCACCCTTTGGACTCGATGGACGCCTGCTTCATAACGCAAAAGAGTAAAAGCGCCAAGTTCCTCTGTTACTGCTGTTTCTAATAATTTTTCAGCATCCTTGTCTTTAATTAATTGGAAAACTGGCAATTTGGCTTTACCTTTCACTTTAAAGACTAGATCATCAATTAATTCAATTTTTAATTGATGATTAAGACAAAACTTTTGATACATGCGCATCAGTTCACTAGCCCAAATTTTGGCTTCATCACCCCCAGCACCTCCTCGAATTTCAATAATAGCATTAAAACTATGAACATTTTGGTCTGGATGTTCCGGTTTTTCTTGATTGTGTTGTTCTTCGAGTAAATCCGCAGCTGCCGCTTCTAAGCTCTTTAATTCTGTTTCTAGTTGTTTAATTTCCTCTTGTACTAATTCTTGCATTTTAGGATCAGCAAAGTTAGGATCTTTCAATAAATTTTGATTATTGGCTAATTCTTTTTGACATCGAGTGATGGCCGCAAGATAGGGATTAGGATTTTGTGTCATATAGTTTAATTTATTATACCTAAAATAACCCTCTGTTAGAGTGGCTATATTTAATAAAAAGGGGAAATGCTAATTTTTCTTATCAGTAGTCTGATCAACAACTGGCTTAGTAGCTACAGTAGTTGTGGTAGCTTTTTTCTCTTGTTTTAGTACTGCTTGTTGTTCTTGAAGGATTTGTTTATAAGATTTGACAGGCTCAGTACTTTCTTGAGTAGCTTTTTTCTTAGATTTTTTAGTCTTGGCAATGGCTTCAGCAGTCGCTCGTTTTTTAATAAATTTATCAACGCGGCCTTGACGATCTACAAACTTCATTTCGCCAGTGAAAAAAGGATGACAAGCACTGCAGATATCAACATTTAAAGCTTCACTCATTGATCCAGTGGTAAATTTATTGCCACAACTACAAGTAACCACACAATCATGATGCCAGTTGGGATGTATACCTTTTTTCATAACGAACAGCAATTATAACATAATTTTTTTTGCTCGAAGTAGAGGATTTATCCTTTAATCTTGACAATAACCCCTTCAATCTTGAGCTGATCTTGTTGACCGGTGGTCATATTTTTTAAACTAATGAATCCTTGATTTAATTCTTTTTCACCGATCACTGCTACCCAAGCGATGTTTTTATCTTGAGCTAGTTTAAATTGTTTAGCAATTTTATCTTTCTCTAGATAGATTTCACTATTAATCCCTGCAGCCCGCAATTTAGCCGTCAATTTTAGAGCTTCTTGTTGACAGTTGTCTTGATCAAAAAAACTAATAAGTACTTGAGCGCCAGTATTAGTCTTGATTAATTTTCTTTCTTTAATTAATTGTACCGTCCGGTCAAAACCTAGGCCAAAACCAACCGCTGGCATCTCTAGACCAGCTAGTTCTTTAATTAAATTATCATAGCGGCCACCCCCGCCCAAACTGCTAGCGGTTGAGTCAGTTGTTTTGGCTTCAAAAATTAAGCCGGTGTAATAATCCAAACCGCGAGCTATTCGGGGATTAAAAAACAGTGCAGATTGGGGTACTCCTAAATCCAAAGTTTTTTGTTCAATTTCCAATAAATATTTTGATTTATCAATATTATTTAATTTGGATAAAATTTTCTTTGCTACTTGATTTGTGAGACCTTTTTGGCTCAATTCGAGCTCAATTATTTCGGGTTTGACTTTATCTAATTTATCAATGCTTTGGATAATTGATAAAACTGAAACTTGTTGATTAGCAAATTTTTTTAGACTATCAATTAATAGTTGACGATCATTATATTCAATTCGAACATCGGTTAAACCTAAATCTTTAAAAATATTATAAAAAAGAGCTAAAATTTCGGCATCTGCCAGAGTAGAGAGACTGCCAAAAATATCAGCATCACATTGTATAAACTCTCGATAGCGACCGCGTTGTGGTTTGTCGGCACGAAAAACGGTTTGAATTTGGTAGCGACGTAAATATTTGGGTAATTCATTTTGATAATTGGCCAAGACTCTAGCACTAGGGATAGTTTGATCGTAGCGCAATCCCAGTTTTCTGCCACCGCGATCAGTAAAAGTGTAAAGTAATTTATCTGCTTCGTCGCCATATTTACCCAACAATAAACTGGCATATTCTAGAGTTGGAGTTTCAAAAGGCACAAAAGCAAAACGCTTAAAAGTATTTTGAATAATTGAGCGTACTTGTTCGCGAAGTAAAGCTTGTGCAGGTAAAAAATCACGAAAGCCTTTTAGTGTTTGTAGTTCTTGGTTCTTTTGCATAATTATCCTTTAATTATCTTTATTGTACAAAAAATCCCCATTATTAGGGGATTGATTATGCAATTACTCGTTTTTAGTTAGCAAAACATCCCCTTTATAAAAGGTGATGATGAGCGACTAATAGTTGAGCAATTGATTTTTGCATCAGAAGATTATTATATGTTTTTTGTCAGCATTAGTCAAACAATTATTTGTTATAATTTGTTTGAGTTTGATTCGTGAGAGTTAAATTACTTAAAAAAACGGGCCTGTAGCTCAGTTGGCTAGAGCACTGCATTCGCATTGCAGAGGTCAGGGATTCGACTTCCCTCAGGTCCACTAATCGTCTAGATCAACCAAAGTTTTGATACTGCTGGCTCGCCATTGATCATTATTTTTACTTTTGGCTACAATTAGGCATTGCAGTTCGGAATAAAGATTCCTGACACTAATTTCGTCACCGCTAATATCAAAATATTGGGTATCGCTGTCTAGTAAAAAATTTAAATTAGTTTCTCCGGTACGGGAGTCAAATAAAAGATTGCTTGAATAAAGTTTGGTAATAGTGCCAAGCATAATTTTTCGTTCTTCTTGAGTAAAATCTTTATCTGTCAGTAAGAGTCTTTTAATAGTTGGTGTACTTTTTTCGACAACACTGTAGACAACAAGCCAATCATCAACAGCTATTTGTTCGACTTTTATTTCTTCCTCATCCTTAATAATTTCTAAATCATCAGTCAAAGGGATGACAATATTCACATCATCGTTCAGTACTGTCAAGGTTTCCGCACTAACCCTTTTGACTTGAGCTAAATAAGCCTGTTTGACTTCTTGGGTTTGTTGATTATTTTGACCCAATTCCACTTGTTTATCTTGAATAACTTTTTTAATATTTAAGATTGTTGATTCTTCGCTTGCTTCTGTTTGTTCATCTTCTTGAGCTTGGGCATTTAAAATTGGTTTAATTAGGAAAAAACTCATCAGCATCGTGAGAATAATAATTAAAAACCATTGTCTATATCCAAAAAGGTTATGGTGATTTATTTTTTTGACTTTCAATTTTGGCATCTTAATTTTCTTCTTGATCTAAGTCAGTTGATTCTGTCTCAGTTGTGCTGGGACTTGCAAATTCCTCATTTAAAAAATCAGCATCGACAATCACCGTACGAGTGACTTGATTAACCAAACCGTCTTGATTAATACTATGAATAGATAAAACATTGGCTCCTTGATCCAAGCGAATTTCTTTGGAAAAATTACCAGACTCATCAGCATTAGTAATCAGTTCCTCATTATTGACAAAAATTATCACAAAGTTATTCACTTGAGTATTGCCACTTACAATTAAGCGTTGATTGTCAACAATTAAATTATCTTCTGGGAAAGTAATAGACAACTGACCGTTATTTTCTTGTTGATCTGCCACTGGATTACACAGCACGTCCTGCACTTGATCTTTTTGCGCATCACTAAGGCTTCGACGACTTTGGTAAACAGCAAAAGTAATTAAGAGACCTAAACCAGCTCCGATCAAAATTGCTAAAAGAACCTCTTTTCGCATATGACTATTATAATTGAAGAGTCATCCTATGTTAAATCTTGTAAAATGTCAACTTTAACGGTAATATGCGAATATGCAAATTAGCTACTTTGGTCATTCTTGTTTTAAATTAAAAGGTAAACACGGCACAGTCATTACTGATCCTTATAGTGAAGAAGGAGTTTATGGTATTAGTATGCCCAAGCTCACAGCCGATTTAGTAACGGTTTCTCATCAGCATCGTGGTCACAATGCTGTAGAAAAAATTAAGGCTTCGGCTAATCGCAAAAAACCTTTTATTATTGATTTTCCTGGGGAATATGAAGTAGGTGGTATTAGTGTTTTTGGTTTCAAAACTTATCATGACAAAGTCAATGGTAAAGAACGAGGAAATAACTTAATTTTTACAATTTTAATCGATGGTATCACTGTTTGTCATTTGGGAGATTTAGCTCATTCTTTGTCAGATGAGCAATTAAAAAATTTACCAGCTATTGATGTATTGTTTTTACCAGTTGGTGGTCCCAGTTCACTCATGGGAGAGGAGGCGGTGAAATTAGCTCAAGCTATTAATCCTAATTACCTCATTCCAATGCATTATGCTGATGCTGCTTACCCCAAAGATGCACCTTTAAAGAGAATTGAAGATTTTTTTCAAGCCTATGGAACGACGGTTGAAACGGAAGAAAAATTAAATGTTGAAAAAGATCGTTTGCCCGACGAAATGCAATTAGTAGTGTTATCTCGTACATAGTATGGCCATAAAAAAAATTGATCCAAAAATTCCGCCCCACGATTTACAGGCTGAAGAATCAGTCTTAGCAGCGATCTTAATTGATAAAGATGCTATTTTAAGAGTATCAGAAATTTTAGTAGACAAAGCTTTTTATAGTGCCGCTAATCGAGCTATTTATTCAGCCATGCTAGATTTGTATGATAATCGTCAACCAATTGACGTTATCACTTTAAAAAATCAATTAAAAAAGCATAAAAAACTGAGCCAGGCCGGTGGAGTATCGGGTATTAGTCGAATATCAAACCTATTGTCAACCAGTGCCAATGTAGAAAATTACGCTGAAGTTGTTAGAGAAAAATATGTCAAGCGGGAATTGATTGCTTTGTCTAGTGATATGGCTAATTTAGCTTTCGATGAAGCCAAAGAAATTAGTCAAATTTTAGACAGCGCAGAAAAATCAGTGATGGAAATTTCTCAGACTCATGCGCGCAAGGATTTTTTACCTGTTAAACAGACTTTAGTTGAGAGCTTTGATCGCTTGGATGAATTACAAAAGAGTGGAGGAGAGTTAAGAGGAATGCCCTCTGGTTTTGCTGATTTAGATAATTTATTAGCTGGTTTTCAAAAATCCAACCTGATTATTTTGGCCGCTCGGCCCGGTACAGGTAAAACGGCTATGGCGGTCAATATAGCGCAATATTTGACAGTAGTGGCCAAAAAGAAAGTGGGTTTCTTTTCTTTGGAGATGAGTCGAGAAGAGCTAGTTGATCGGCTATTAACTGCTCAGGCTGACATTGATGCTTGGAAACTAAAAACTGGTCGTTTGGACCAGGATGATTTTGGTCGTTTATCAGATGCTATGGGTATCTTAGCCGAAGCAAAATTGTTTATTGATGACACTCCAGGTTTAAGTATTTTTGAAATGCGTACAAAAGCACGCCGCCTAATGATGGAGCAAAATATTGATATGCTTGTTGTCGATTACTTGCAGTTGGCTCATGGAGCTAATCGAGAAAATCGCGTGCAAGAGGTTGGCGAAATTTCTCAGGGTTTAAAAAACATTGCTCGTGAGTTAAAAATTCCAGTCTTAGCTTTAGCCCAGTTATCTCGTGCAGTGGAACAGCGAGGCGAACGTTCACCTCAATTGTCAGATTTACGTGAATCGGGTTCTATTGAGCAAGACGCAGATGTGGTAATTTTTCTATATCGTAAAGATGAAGATGATCGAGAATCGGTCACACTCAAAATTTCTAAGCACCGCAATGGCAAGTTGGGTGATTTTGACTTATTCTTTAGAGGTGATCGAGTACGTTTCTATGGTATGGAGATGAGACGCTCACAAAGCATTAGCTAAAAAATTTATCCTTGTTGAAAACCAAAGAGTAAGTAAATTAAACCTGCGGACAAGATCATAAAAATAATAAAAAATCCCAAGTTGGCTTTAAGTTTTTTACTAGCTAAATCGGCGTTGGGATTATCCATACTAATGATGATAATAAAAGAGATAATGAGCCACAGCACTCCTCGCAAAACAATTGACCAAATACTGTCAACTGCAGTAGCTTGCTGAATTAATTCTTTAACGCTATCCATTATTCCTTAATGCGTTTACTATCATGACGCAATTTCTTAACAAAAACAAGTCTTTTTACGGTAGAATATACGAGCTTCAACTAAGGAGTCATCGCCGAGATGGCGGAATTGGTAGACGCGTAGGTCTCAAAAACCTATGAGGGCAACTTCATGAGGGTTCGATTCCCTCTCTCGGCACTATATGTGGCCAACCCTAATTAGCATTGGTTCTTTTCGTTTACAATCTCTAACTTTGTTAGCGATTTTAGCCTTATTTTTTACTGCTTTTATTTTTTGGCGCAAAGGCAAAGAAGAACATTACGAAACGGTTGAATTATTTGATGCCTTTTTGCTTTCTGGTTTTTTTGGAGTTGTGATTGGCCGTTTAAGTTTTGTTCTATTTAACTGGCAGTTTTTTAGTGATAACTGGGGTCTAATTTTTAATGTTGGTCAATCACCTGGCAATGTACCCCTGTTAGCTTTGGCAGGGGCAGGTTTATATTTATATTTTTTAGCCAAAAAACGCAAATGGGATCCCTTTGAGGTTTTAGATTTTTGGGTGACAGCGATTAGTTTAGGAATGGTTTTTGTTTATTTAGGTTTCTTTTTGGCTGGAACTTATGCTGGTCAATTAACAACAGTTCCTTGGGGAGTGATTGTGCCTGGAACATTTGAAAAGAGTCATCCAGTGCAACTATATTTTGTGTTATTTTATCTTGTGTTATTTAATTATTTATTGAAAGTCGAGTATCGTTATCGAACTTTTGATTGGTATCGACGAGGTAAAAAAACAGCTCAATCTGGTTTTTTGCTGTCAATGTTTTTAATTTTGGTCGGACTTTTTTATTTATTAATGACCACGCTATCTTTGCCGGCGATGATGATATCAGGAAAAATATTTGATCCTTGGGTTTATTTTTTAATTTTATTTCTTGGCATCGTATTGTTACTAAATCGTTCTGGATTATCTTTCAAAGCTAAACGCCGCCCACACCCACCAATAGATCTTTAGTTTTTAAAATTATAACTAATTGACAATAAATTAAATGAAAATTATTTTTGAAAATCAAAACTTGTTGGTAATTAATAAACCAGCTGGAGTAGTGGTTAATCGAGCGCAAACTCACAGTGAAAATACTATCCAGGATTGGTTGGTAAATTACTTGGGTAGGGAAGCCTTTAGTAAAGAAATGATTAACGCTCATCGTGCCCAATGGCAATTGTTAATTCCTCATGATTTTACAGATAACTTTGGATCTCCAGAAGAAATTTGGCTAACTAGACAGGGTTTGGTGCATCGCTTAGATAAAGAAACATCTGGAGCACTATTATTGGCAAAAAATCCCGGTGCTCTAGTAAATTTACTAGCTCAATTTAAACAAAAACAAATAGCAAAAGAATATTTAGCCCTATGTCATGGTCGTTTTGTTTTAGATACTGGTAAAATTAATGCTCCTTTAGCTAGAGCCAGAAAAAATCGTTTTCGTTTTGCTATTAGTGCAACTGGGAAAAAAGCCGAAACATATTATCAAGTAATTAATAGATATCATAATTTTGATTGGTCAGCTTTCAAAGCTCAACTCTTCAAAGACAAGCAACTCTTATCTGCTAAAAATAAGATGAAACTGCTTAAAAGAGGACCGCAACTTTATCAGGCTGGTTTTTCTCTGGTGAAAGCTAAACCAACAACCGGTCGCACCCATCAAATTCGGGTTCATTTTGCTTCAATGCAGCATCCTTTGCTCGCAGACAAAATTTACTCAGGAAAGAAACGACAAGCTCTGGACCAATTGTGGTGTCCTAGGCATTTTTTACATGCAAGCAATTTAGAATTCTTTTTACCAACAGGTTCTACCTGGGAAAAAAGACAATTAGTCGAAGTGCCTTTAACTGCTGATTTACAACAAGCATTGTCTTTGTTAAACTGAATTGTTAAGCAAAGAGTGCGAAAGAGCGTTAAGCTTTTCGTATTCCCAAGCAACGAATTTTGACCTTTGAGTCAAGAGGAAACCAAGTGAATAAGAAAAGTTGAACGCTCTTTTTTATTAAAGGATAAAAAAGATGCAATTCAATCATATAGTTTTTAAAGAAGATTCAGCTCGATATATTACGCCTAGTTGGCAGGATTTAGACCACCTTAGTTTTGAATTGGCTCAACAAGTCATTGAATCGGGTGAAAAATTTGATTTAGTGGTAGCGTTAGCCAAAGGGGCATGGCCCATGAGTCGGACTTTACTTGATTATTTGGCTATGCCAGATTTGGTTAGTTTGGGGATTAGATTTTATTCTGGAATTAATCAGCGCTTGAGTGAACCAGAGGTTTATCAAGATCTGCCAATTAGTGTTGAAGGCAAAAAGATTTTATTATTTGACGATGTAGCTGATACTGGAGAGTCGTTGATTTTTGCCAGTGATTACTTATTGGAGCGAGGAGCAGCTAAAGTAAAAACCGCCACCCTCTTTTTTAAGGAGCGCTCGGCAATTACTCCTGATTTTTACGCCAGTATGATTAATTCCTGGATTATTTTCCCTTTTGAAATTAGAGAAATGAGCCAACTTTTATCGAGTAATTGGCGCCAACAGGGAATTACTGAGGCAGAAATTAAAGAGAGGTTTGACAAACTAAATTTTAGTGAGGCAATTATTAATTATTTTGCAAAAAAAGCAAATAAATAGAAAGGTTTTGCTATGGGCAAAGAACAATTAGAAGATTTGAAAGAGATGTCTGAGGAAAAATTAAGAGCTTTATTAATGGAGGCAGAAACCAATAAGGATTTATCATTCAAATCTTGATTTGTCGGGCTCTTTTGCCATATGAGACGAGACAACAATTGGCTTTGACAGCAATCAAAGAATTAGAAAATTTTCTAGAACAACAAAACGCTCAAACAATCAATAATGAGATTAATTAAGACTAAAAAATAAAGCAAAAATTAACTTTTTTGATCTAATTTATGTCAGTAACGGTTTTTTCTGGCGAACGACTTTCTCAAGAAGAAGAGATCAGGGTTTCGAGAAAACAGCGATTAAGAGAGTTGATGACTGATCTGAGTGCCCTAATTATTAATACTGGCAATAAAAACAAGGCTTTAGCTTTAGCCGATTTAATCAATCGTTTAACTGGTCAACTACTGGTTTCTCGAGAAGTTATATGTTTCTCTGACCCCAATCAGGAACAATGTGCTATTCGAGCTGCTACGGTAGCTCAGAGCAAAGTTAATAATCTGATGGCAGATCTAAAAATCCACCCCGAACATACTCAAACTATTGATGGTATCAATAATCACAATTTGGACTTACTACTCAGTCAAATAGTTTTATTTGCTGGTTCAGATGTTAATTCTTTTATTAAAGAAACAGATGATCATTGGCGACAAAATCATCAATTAGCTCGGCAATATTCGGAAAGATTACCAGACGAAAAGTTTTGGCAGTTGCGTGAGCGATTACGCCAAGAATTTTGCTTTCCAGCCAGTGGGAGAGTGACTTTGCGTTGGGACATAGCCAGTCAACTAGTCAATGGCCGGAAACATATTTTTAGTGATTTAATTGAAGTGGTAAGTCTGCCAGTAGAACCAGAATTACTTGATCGATATTTACTCGAAGCTTTGAATAATAATTTAGTTTTGGAGTCAAATCAGCATTTTGCTGCGTTGGAGTGTTTAATGGAAAACGGTAAGATTATTAGTACTAGCCATCTGCCGCGAGAACTAGAGGAACAAGGCGCTCAGTTGGCTGATTTTGCCAGTAACGATATTTCTCCAGTAGTTTTATCAGCTTTTTTATATTCAGTAGTTAATAACACGCCAGTCTATATCCCATAATGTTTGAGAAATCTAGCCTATAACATAAATTTAAGTTTAATGTCTAGATTTAAGAGAGAACTGTGGTACAATTTAAGCCTTAATTATTAATTTTGGTTTAGGTATTTTTTTTCCTGATCAGATACCAAAACCCTTTTCAGAAACAATCTGAAATAAACAAGGAAAATATGGCTGAAAGCAAAACAAGCTCCAAGACTAAAAAAGCTACTGCTAGTAAAACGGCTAGGAAGAGTGTTGCCAAAAAAACTACTGTTAAGAGAACTAGCGCCAAGAAAACTACTGCTAAAAAGGCAGCTGGTAAAAAGACCACTACCAAGCCAGTAGAAAAAAAGTCGACAAATTCAAGCAAAAAAACTGCTGCTGAGTCAACAACGGCAACGGCTCCCAAGGCAGAGGAAAAGGCGACTAAAACTAGTTTACAAACAGTTTTGCCAGAGATAGATTTACAAGAAATGTTTGAAGCAGGTTGTCATTTTGGTCATAAAATTGCTAAGTGGCATCCTAAAATGGCACCATATATTTATGGTAGTGAAGGGGGAGTGCACATTTTTGATTTGGAAAAAACCTCCGAGCAATTAAAATTGGCTTGTCAACGTTTTTATGATTTAGCTAAAGAAGGCAAAACATTATTAATGGTTGGAACAAAACGTTCGGCTCGAGAGATTATTAAAGAGGCAGCTAGCGAAATGGGTTGTTTTTATATTGTGTCTCGTTGGATGGGTGGTTTATTAACCAACTTCAACCAATTACAAAAATCTATTCAACGCATGACCGATATTGAAAAAGGTCTTGAATCTGGCAAATTTGATAAATACACCAAATATGAACGTTTACAATTGGATAAAGAAAAAACTAGATTGGAAAGATTTTTTGTTGGTTTACAACAATTAAAAGGTAAGCCTGATTGTGTTTTTGTCGTGGATTCAGAGAAAGAAAAAATTGTAGTTAAAGAATCCGTGAGCGAGGGTGTGGAATTAATTGCCATAGCAGATAGTAATGCTGATCCAAGACAAATTGATATTGTCATTCCCGCCAACGACGACGCTAGCAAAAGTGTTAAATATATTGTGAATAATTTAAAGACTGCTTACAATGCTGGTAAAACAGCACGTAAATAGTCATTGAAAGGTTAAAAATGGCAATAAGTACTAAATTAGTAAAGCAATTGCGCCAAGATACTGGGGCCCGAATTATGGACTGTAAAAAGGCTTTAGAAGAAGCTCAAGGCGATTTAAAATTAGCCAAAAAATATGTACAGGAAAAAGGTTTAGCCAGAGCAGAGAAGAATACTAAACGAGAGGCTGGAATGGGATATATTGCTAGTTATACTCATGCTACAGGACAAATTGCCAGCCTACTTGAATTACTTTGTGAAACTGATTTTGTGGCGGCTAATGAAGAATTTCGTGAACTGGCTAAAAATTTGGCCATGCAAGTAGTGGCAATGGATCCTCAAAGCAAAAATGATTTCTTGGCGCAAGATTTTATTAAAGGTGAACAGAGTGTTGAGATGACAATCAAAGCTTTATCAGGTAAAACTGGAGAAAAAATTGTTTTAGGTCGTTTTGTGCGTTTTGTTGTTGGTCAAACAGAATAAAAATTGCTAAACTAAAAGCTGAAATTTATCTTATGCGTGATTACTGCCCATCTCGCCGAGAACAGAAAAAACTAAAGGCTAAAAAAGTTAAGGCCAGAAAAGTTCGACGTTCTAAAAAAAAAGCTTCTCTGGTTAATTGGCAGAAGTTATTGTTAGTTCTTATTTCGTTATTGTTGTTAATTTCGTTAGGACTGCTTTTATTCCATTTGGTAAAGAATCAATTAATCAAGCGCCATCAGCTAAGTCATAATTACCATCTGTTGATAGTAGATGATCAACGGCCGTTTGCTTGGGTAGTTTTTGCCCCAGTTGAAGAAAAAATCAAAATTTTTGATTTCGGCCAGCTAAGCGAAGCACAGTGGATTAAGGAAGAGTTTAATACAGCATTAAGTGCAGATGAGCAAATTCTATTTTATAGCTTGATGTTTAATACTTTTATTGATCAAGTGATCGATTATGCTCAGCCTCACTTAATTGCAGACCAACAAGATCAATTTGCAGAATTTTTGTTAACCGAACTCAAGAGTAGAGGAGTCAAGGATTTACTTTTTTATTTAGAGAGTGATCAAGTGACTTGGGAGTGGTTGACTGATGATCAAGTAGAAAACAAAGAGGAACAACAAAGATTGTTCACTAATTTTTTGGAAATAAATACTGCGACTAATTATGGGAAATTATTTGAATGTCCAGTGGCAGTTATCAATAGTAGTCAAATAACTGGTTTAGCTACGGTTTTTGCCCAACTTTTAGAGAAGGATGGTTTCTCTGTAGTCAAAAGAGATAGTGGTCCGGATATTTTGGCAGAAAGTTCTATATTAATTGATCCAAACATTGTTGCTTGTCAATCTGTATTAACTCGTTTTCAACAACTTATGCCAGCCAAAACTATGAACGTCAGTCATGAATTGACTCAACAATATCGGGCTGGAGCAGTGATTTTTTTAGCGGAAGATTTAGCAGAGTTACGAATCGGAGCTTTCAATTTTCTTCATGACGGTTTCTAGACCCTTATCTTGATCTTCATCGTCCTCATCAGTACTGACGATGGTCAAAGGAATATCTTTTTCCAAAATAATATCGTCATCGAGATTGAATTGATTATTAATTTTTTTACTAGGAAAAGATTGCAATTGCTGATTTTTTGGAGAACGAAAAGTCTCTTTCAGTTGAACACAACACTGTTTATCATCAATTTTATAGACAATACAACTATATTGATTGCCATCGCTAATTAATTTGCTGAGACGAAAGGAAATATCTTCTGGCAAAGCACCAACATGTTTTTGCTCATCATTGACAATACTAATGTAACGGTTTTTGATTTGTAAATAACATTCTTGACCGACTTTTAATTTATCTAATTGAGAACGACTAGTTAAACGATGAAGGGAAATTATTTTACTTTTTCCTGGTTCTTCAATGAAATCAGCGTTATGATTAAAGATTACGTCTGGAGTTTTTTCTTTATTTTTTAATTTTTGAATGTGTTTATTAGCAATGATATTTGAGCGATCAAGCTTTAAAACATTCTTAAAAATTTTCTTAGCTTCTTTTTCCTGTTTCAATTTTAAATAAGCCAGACCCAAACGATTCATGGCTTCCAAATTTTTGGGAGATTGTTCAAGGATTTCTTGATTAGTGAGGATAGCGCTTTTCCAATCAGAGTCTTTGACAGCCTGGATGGCTTTGGCTCGCAGCAAGGAGCTGTTTGACATTGTCATGGCTAATAGACCTTTCTTGGGGGATACTACAGCCTCTCAAGAAAATTGTCAACTCGTAAAATCAAATGCTAAGACTGGCTGTAGCTTTGTTATAATAAGGATTATGTCAGGACACAGTAAATGGAGTAATATTAAAAATAAAAAAAACGGCCAAGATGAAATAAAGGGTAAAATTTTTAGTCAATTTTCTCGGCAGATTCGAGCTGTGGTGAAAGCTGGAAAATCTGGCGATCCCAATCTTAATGCTGGTTTAAGAATGGTTTTGGATAAAGCTAGGGCGGCTAATATGCCAAAAGATAAGATTCAGCGAGCGATTGATGTGGCTTTAGGCAAGACTGGAGAAAATCAAGTTCGAGAAATAGTTTATGAAGCTTTCGCCCCTGGTGGAGTAGCGTTAATGATTGTGGCTCTCACTGACAATAATAACCGAACAGCTGGTGAACTCAGAACTCTCTTAAATAAACACAATGGTTCTTTGGCGGGTCCTGGTAGTGCTGCCTATATGTTTGAACGTGATCAAGAAGGCGGTTTTTTAGCAAAAATTAAAATTAAACTAGATGACAGTCAAACAACTAAAGTACTTGAGTTGGTAAACTTGTTGAGAGACAATGAAGATGTAGAAGATATCTTTGTGGCAGCCGATTTGCCCGAAGAAGAATAAAAATTATGCGCCGTCGTGAAAAATTTATAGTTGTATCAGTTTTGTTATCTTTAGGTTTGTTGGCCACTCAATATGTGCCGATAGATTGGCGTTATCGAGCAATCGCTTTATTTGCTGTCATTAGCTATTTGATGTCAGCTTGGGCACTAAGCGATGACTTACAAATTTATGAATGGTTAACTATTTTGCCACTACCAGTTCTTTATGCTACGGCAGTAGCTTTATTTTATTTTCTTTTACCAGAGGTGTTATTGTCTCGTTTAGCCATTCTGGCTATCTTTGGCGTAGGTATGTACGCTTTATTTTTAACTGCCAATATTTTTTCGGTAGCTAAAGGCAGAACAATTCAACTTTTATATGCTGCTCACGCCATTGCTTTGTTTTTTACTATGATTACTTCTTTATTATTGACTAACACCATTTTTTCTTTGCATTTACCTTTTTATTTAAATGCCTTATTAGTAGTCCTAGCTCATTTTATTTTAGTGTTAATGTCATTGTGGTCAGTCCAACTAGAACCTCGAATTAGTCGGCAAATTTTGGGTTATAGTTTGTTGTTTGTGTTGTTGCTGGCTGAGTTTACTATTTGTTTTTCTTTTTTACCCATGAAAATCTGGTACATCTCTTTATTTATCATGTCTTTGGTTTATGTAGGTTTATCGTTATTTCAAAATCTCTTGCAGGGTAGACTGTTCAAAAATACAGCGACTGAGTATGCCTTGGTGACGATTTTTATTGTTCTAGCTTTTATTTTGGTTTTCCCAGGTAAATAAGCAATTTAGATTGATATATCATTATATTTTTTAATAATTAGAGTGGGGAAGAGCTAAATATTTTTTCTTATTGTCGGTTCATTGCTTTGTCAAATAAAAAAGTATTTATCCATCATTAATTTCAGCAATTTAGCAATCATTAAATGAGTTTTTGAGTAAAATTTACCAAAAAATAGAGAGAAAAATACTAGGGTAGTCTGAGCAATTTTTTAGAGAGAGGCAGTGTCTTAAAAAGTTAAATAGTGTTGTTTGAAAGAATAACTTCATTGATTATTTGTTTGGTGAGAGTAGACTGAGTAAATTTTATCTAGCCAGTCGGTAAAGGGTAGAAGCGTGAAAATTGTGGAAAACTCATTTGTTATAGGATCTTTTTAGCCTGGGATGATATAGTTTGATATTGTTATTTAGAAGATCAGACAGATAAGATGCAAAAATAAATTTAGCCTGGTGAGCAAGCAATAGAATCAAGATTCTTCCTCTTAAACACCTCGAGTAGTGACAGCATGAATGCTGTCTACATCTGGGGAGCAGAAGGATTGATAAATCAAGAAAAAACCCGAATAGGCCTTTTTTGAAATACCCAGGGAGGAGTGATTATTGGCTGATTAGATCTGGGTTATAAAATGAGGAGTGAATTTCAGGAGTGTAGTGTAATTTAGCAAGTAATAAGCAACAATAACAACAGTTTACTCTTGACTGCCCTGCAACAGAGTTTGGCAGTAGTTGTGGCTTATTGGGATTGGGGTTATGTCGCACAATATAACTTTTGCGACACTAAACTCAAAAGATCACTCTAGACCACTTTTAAGCTTTTTAACTTTCTACTATTTATTGGCAGCACTTTTGTTTATTTATTTCTTTATTTGTCTTTATTTTCTTTTCTTCCCCGATTGATTAGCTCACATTAAAAATGGCTTTTTTTGCCCAATCAATTATTTGTCTTAAAACTCCCCCAAATTAATGTTTATTACCAGGCTTAGCCCAGACTAAAAAAACTGGCGATTTGTTTAACTCTCAATTTATTTTAAATTGATATATCAGTCTAAAACCCTCAAGAAGCTCGTTAAAAGCTCAAAATCGGCTGTTTTTCTCTTTTTCGACCAATCCATCATTAGAAATCAGGCTATAATAGCCAATATGCAAGAAAATTTGCTTTTTTTAAGCAAACCCCAATTAATTTACCAAACAGCTTTCATTGAAGCGGTGGCGGAGTTACAAGCATTAAAACACGATCGTTACTATGTAGAAAAAAAATTAGATATTAAACAATTGAGTCAAAAACAATTTTTCAAAGCTTATTTAAAAAAGATTGCCCAGCAAGAAGCAGGCATTAATTTAGCTATTGGCCGAGTGCCACAAACAGTCTATTGGTTGATGCAAAAGCTAGCCGATGG
Source organism: uncultured Pseudomonadales bacterium (assembly GCA_964432115.1). Lineage (GTDB taxonomy): Bacteria > Patescibacteriota > Microgenomatia > UBA1400 > PJMF01 > JAAZKO01. Next base: position 31,769 of record CAYSMC010000039.1, read on the forward strand.
TCAAGTAATCTGGATTGGCCGGGTAGCCATTCGTCATCAGCTCAATGATCAGCTGAGAAAAATTGGTGGCCACATCGGTTATGTAATCAGGCCGAGCGCACGGCGTCAAGGCTATGGTTCTCAACTCTTAGCTTTAACTCTAGAGAAAATTCGCCAAGGTCAGCCAAGCTTAGATACCAAGCAGGCTTTACTCACCTGTGATGAAACCAATCTGGGTTCAAAAAAAATTATCGAGAAAAACGGTGGTATTTTTAGCTCTTATAGTGAGCAAGAAGCACCACTGCCTCGCAAATTACTCTACTGGGTCCCCTATGCTTTGGGAAAAATAGGGTAGTCTACCCTATTAAAAAAGCCTATTTTATTGTAAATTGAGGATATGGATAGTCAACACAATTTGGCTAAAATAAAGTCAAGTAACAAGCTAAAAAATGCTGTTAGCCGTCTCAGCACTGATCCAGATCAGGCTTTATTAGCCTTTCTCGAGTCTCTAGAGGTGGAAAAAAACTTAAGTCGCCTAACTATTCGTAACTATAATCATTATTTAAGACGATTTAATAGTTGGTTTAAAGAGCAAGGTGCGACAGATTTAACTCAACTTGATCAAGATTTATTACGTGCGTATCGCGTTTATTTGGCTCGTTATGGTGACGACCAGGGTCGGACGCTGTCTAAAAAAACTCAAAGTTATCATGTGATTGCTCTGCGGTCTTGGTTTAAATACTTGGTGAAGAATGATTTAGCTGTGCTTCACCCGGAGAAAATCGATTTACCTAAGGCTGAATCAACACCCATGAGTTTTGTCAGTATTGAAGAGATTGAGCGCCTATTAAATCAACCAGAACTAAGCAGTAAAACTGGTTTGCGAGATCGTACTATTTTGGAAGTGCTCTTCTCTACTGGTTTACGGGTTAGTGAACTAGTAAAACTTGATCGCGATCAAATTAATTTAAAAAGACGAGAATTTGGAGTGATTGGTAAAGGTCGCCGGCCTAGAGTAGTCTTTTTGAGTGAGCGAGCAGCTGACTGGCTAGGTCGGTGGTTAGCTACTCGTGAAGATATGTGGCAACCCATTTTTATTCGCATGTCTGGCAAGAAAATTCATCCAGCTTTTGATGGTGAAGAAATGCGCTTGAGTACGCGCAGCGTGCAACGCTTGGTAGATAAATATGCTAGGCAAGCTCACCTAACAGTTAAACTATCTCCACATGGTATTCGTCATAGTTTTGCCACTGATTTATTGATTAATGGCGCTGGGTTGCGGGATGTTCAAGAAATTTTGGGACACAAAAATATTGCTACCACTCAAATTTATACGCACGTCACCAAATCTCAATTAAAAAGAGTTTATGACAAGCGCCATTCAAAATTGTAATCCAAAAAATTAAAAAATAACCGATGCTTCTATACTCGAGTAATAACGTCCTTTTTTTTAAAAAAAATATTTTAAGCAAATAATTGCTTAAGCAAAAAATTAATCAAAATTAGCTTGATCTATAGGTAAATAAGTTAAAAGGTGCATTTTAGCAGAGTTTATATGTGTCTGCTAATTGTCGATAAGGTTTTCCCGCTTCAAAAAAATAAAAAATAATCAAGATACTTGATATTTTAAATTCAATTCACCATCCTAATTAAATCAATTGTTGAAAACGTAAACTTGATTGTTTACTCAAGTGTTGAAACTTCGTTAAGGTAAAAAAACGTTGCTCAGTTTTCTACTGAGAATAATCAATCAATATATATTTTTAATAATCTAAAACTATATTAATATATCAAAGATACTAATCTCGCCTTTTTTAATATATCAAATACTTACTTATTTATATAAATAATAATCAAAGCCTTTAAATTCATTCTTACTTTAAAATTATTTTGATCAGTGTTAAAATCAAAAAGTCGAAAAAGGGCCGATAGCTCAGTTGGCTAGAGCGCTTCTATGGCATAGAAGAGGTCAGGGGTTCAAGTCCCCTTCGGTCCACTCAAATTTTACTTCGTCTTCGTCTACTAGAATAGTCCACATTCCACATTCATAAACATCTTTAATAGCTTGTGCTGGACCACCGAGAATTTGCCAAAAATTGCGTACTTCCTGACTATGAGTAACAGCAAAAATTTCTAGAACACCAACTTGATCTGTGACTTTTTTGGCATAATTGGCAAAATGTGCTAATATTTTTTGTTTATTTGCCGGATTATTAGGCAATTTATGGTCGATGTCTAAAAAATCATCAACTTGCACAGTGAGCTTGAGTTTCTTGGCTAAAATAGCAGCGGTTTCTTGAGTACGTCGTTGGGGACTAGTTAAAATCAAACGCTGGATTTTTATAGATGGCTGGTTGGCAGCTAAGTGTTTAGCTAATGTTTCTGCCTGATTTTTACCCAATTCAGTTAAACCAGGATTGGCTAGAAATAGCCTTTTTTCACCATGTCGGATGAGATTAATTCGAAGTTTTATCATCTTCTTCTACAGTTAGAGCAACAGCAGCAATTTGATCATTGTCCTCGAGTTTCATTAAAATTACCCCCTGAGTTGGTCTGGTCAAAGTGGGAATCGATTTTTTGCTAATGGACATCTTAATAGCCTTGCCAGTCTTGGTGCTAATCACAATTTCCTCATGTCGGTCAGAAATCAATTTAGCAGCCGCTACTTTGCCAGTGCGTTTGGTAATTTCTGAAACTTTAACTCCCAGTCCAGAGCGTTTTTGCAAAGGATAATGTTCGAGTAAGGTGCGTTTGCCCATGCCATTTTCAGTAATAATCATGAGGCTATTTTCTTTAAAAATGGCTGCGTCATCGCGAAAAACTTCAACGCCAACCACATAATCATTGGGTTTTAAGGTAATCCCCTTTACTCCCTTAGTATCACGTTGTGAGCTTTTGACTTCCGTTTCGCTAAAGCGGATTGATTTGCCGTCATGAGTAATCAACATAATGTTGTCTTTACCGGTAGTAACTTTACCCCAGACTAATTCATCTCCTTCATTAAGAGTAATGGCGACAATGCCACTTTGGCGAATATTGTCATAGAGTTTGACAGCAGTCTTTTTTACCAGACCTTTTTTGGTAGCTAGAGTAATATATTTATCTCGATCTTTTTCTTCATCGACAATAATAATAGATAATACTCTTTCACCAGCTTTAAGGTTTAATAAATTCACAATAGCAGTGCCTTTGGCAATGCGGCTAGCCTCTGGTATTTCAAAAGCTTTCATGTTAAAGACTCGGCCTTGGTTGGTGAACAAAAAGAGTTGGTCATGAGTGGTGCAAGTGACAATCGACATCAACACGTCTTCAGCTTTCATATTTAAACCTTTGGCGCCTTTACCACCTCGTGATTGAGAACGGAACGCGTCTGGACTTAGGCGTTTAATATAGCCGCTTTCAGTCAGAGTAATGACTGTGCTTTCATCAGCGATTAGATCTTCTTCGTTGAATTCTCCGACCTTACCCTTAATGACTTTAGTGAGTCGATCGTCTCCATAGGAGTTAATCATTTCTTGATTTTCAGTCACTAAAAGTTCCAAGATTTTGTTTGGATCACTGAGTAAATGAATCAAATTAACAATAGTTTCTTGAATAGTTTTGTATTCTTCTTCAATTTTTTGACGTTCCAGAGCAGCTAAACGCTTGAGTTGCATATCTAAAATAGCGGTTGCTTGTGGATCGCTTAAACCAAATTTTTTCATTAAAGCACCGTGAGCGACTTCACTATCACTGCTATTTCTAATAGTAGCAATGACTTCATCTAAATTAACTAAAGCAATGAGTAAACCTTCTAAAATATGAGCTCGATCGCGAGCCTCTCTTAATTCAGCTTGGGCGCGACGAGTGACAACTAATTGACGATGAATAATGTATTCTTTTAAAACTTGAGACAAAGTCATTAGTTGAGGGGTACCTTCGCTATTGAGCGCCACCATATTCAGCGAAAAACTGGTTTGTAGTTCGCTCATTTTAAAGAGTTTGTTTAAAATGACCTTGGGCCGAGCATCTTTTTTCAATTCAACAGTGATCTGCATGCCAGTACGATCTGAATCATCACGCAAGTTTCTAATGCCACTAATTTTTTTATCTCGAATTAGGTCGGCAATTTTCATTAAGAGTCGAGCTTTATTGACTTGATAAGGTAACTCGGTGATAACGATTTCCATTTGGCCGCGTTTATTTTCTTCAATACTGGCTTTACCACGGACAACAATTCTGCCTTTGCCGGTTTGATAAGCTTCATTGATCGCTTTTTGGTCATAAATGACTCCGGCGGTTGGAAAATCTGGTCCTTTGATAAAACTCATCAATTCATCGTGGGTAATATCGCTCTCAAAACGTCCAGCTAGTTGACGAGCTTCACTGCTCAATAAAGTGTTAATACACTCAGAATTAGAATTAAGTTTTTTTTCATCAAGATTAATTTGAATATCGCTGATCGCTTTGCCTTTCTTAATCATGGCTGCCACGGCATTACAGCTTTCAGTGAGATTATGAGGAGGAATTTTGGTGGCCATACCCACCGCAATTCCTTCAGAACCCATGAGTAAGAAATTTGGCAAGCGGGTTGGCAGAACCAACGGTTCTTGCAGTGAACCATCAAAATTATCTATAAAATCAACAGTATCTTTATTAATATCCGCTAATAATTCTTGAGTAATTTTGGCACTTCTGGCTTCAGTGTAACGCATAGCAGCTGGGCTATCACCATCAATAGAGCCAAAGTTACCCTGACCATCAACTAAGGGATAACGCATGTTGAAATCTTGAGCGAGACGAACTAGTGCCATATAGACAGCACTATCACCGTGAGGGTGATATTTGCCTAACACATCACCGACAATTCTGGCGGATTTTTTGTAAGAGCTATTATGATGAATGCCAGATTTAAACATGGAATACAGAATACGGCGATGGACTGGTTTAAGACCATCTCTAACGTCAGGCAGAGCTCGGGAAACAATCACGCTCATGGCGTAATCTAGATACGATTTTTCCATTTCATCGACAATATTAGTGTGCTTGAGTAAACCGTATTTACTTTCTTCGGTGGTACCAAATTTAGCACTGGGGTCATCACCATTACTAGGTATTTTGTTTGTTGGTTCTTCTGACTTGGTTTGCTGTGTTTCTTCTGACATGTTGTTTTAGTTTTTGATACCTTAATTATTATTTTGTATAGCTTTTTCAATGGCGGGAGCGATTTCCTTTTTTCTAGATAATTTAGGTCCGATGTCAATAATTTGCTTGACAGCCCGATTATTAAATGCTAACTCAGCTATTTGTCGCTCTGCGTCACCAAGCAATAAGATTTTACTATTGACTGTAAAAATATCAGAAATAACGACGAAAATTAAATCAATCGCTAACTCTCTTTTTACTTTATCCATTGCTTGTAATAGACAATCTTTTTGCTTAGCAATTAGCTGTTGTTGTTCGACTGTTTCTAATTGATCTATCATGACTTTTTTGCCAGAAAAGTCAAAAATTTTATAGTCATTTTTGACCATGTCTTCACAAGTTAGTTGACTGAGGTCCGATTTAGCTTTAAAGATGTCCAATGTCAGTGCGTCTAAGTCATTAATCTTGGCAATTTCAGCAAGTTTTTTAGCCATTTCAATATCTTTTGCAGTGCAAGTGCTAGATTTAAAGCCAACCGTATCAGATAAAATGGCTGACAACATCAGGCCGGCTAGATTTTGGTTAGGCACAAATTGATTTTGTTCCATGAGGTGATAAACAATAGTGCAAGAAGCTCCCCAGGTTTTAAAAGTCATAAAGATAGGTTGATTGAGTGACAAATTGGCTTTATGATGATCAACAATTTCGACAATTTGCTCTTCTTTCATGCCCTCAAGACGTTGATTAGCTTCATTATGATCAACCAAAACAATTTGGTCGGTAGCTTGAATATCTTTGGCGCTGATAATCGCTGGACTATCGCTGGTAAATTTTTTTAGTAAAAAAGCTGTTTCATGATTAATTGGACCAGCAATCACTGCTGTTGCATCTTGACGATTGAAGCAGGGAGTGTGTTTAAATAATTCAGCTAGTGCCAAAGCGGCAACCACTGAATCAGTATCTGGTTTTAGGTGGCCGATAACATAAGTTTTCATAAATTTCCTTGTTATACATCAAGCTTAGCCATTTTGGCTCGGCTTTGAATAAATTTTTTGCGAGGAGCAACTTCACTGCCCATTAAAACGTCAAAAGTATTGTCAGCTTTGTTGGCGTCTTCAATATCGATTTTTTTAAGGACTCTAGTGCTTGGGTTCATGGTTGTACTCCAGAGTTGTTCGGGATTCATTTCACCTAAACCTTTGTAGCGCTGAATGCCGATTTTAGCATTAGGATTTTTGTCTAGAATTTTTTTAATATGTGCTTCTCGTTCTTCTTCACTGTAAGCATATGATTCATCTTTGTTGAAAGTGATTTTAAACAGTGGTGGCATAGCCACATAAAGATAACCTTGTTCGACTACTTCTGGTAAATGGCGAAAGAAAAAGGTTAATCCAAGAGTAGTGATATGTTCGCCATCAACATCAGCATCATTCATTAAAATAATGCGATGATAACGCAATTTTTCTTCATCAAAGCTATCGCCGATCCCACAACCTAGGGCAATGACTAAATTTTTTAGTTCCTCACTCGCGACGATGCGGTCCAGACGAGCTCGCTCGGTGTTGAGAATTTTACCTCGCAAGGGAAAAATAGCTTGAAAGCGTCGATCGCGACCTTGTTTAGCACTGCCACCTGCACTATCTCCCTCAACAATATAAATTTCACTTTCCTCTGGTTTATTGGATTGACAGTCAGCAAGTTTTCCGGGTAGGGATAAGCCCTCAAGTAAACCTTTACGAATGACGGCA
>CAYSMC010000040.1:0-4228 GCA_964432115.1 uncultured Pseudomonadales bacterium
ATTTTTTCTTTAAAGACAAATTTATTAATTTTCTCTAATAAGTCATTATTTAGCCAACCAATTTTGCCAGCAATCACTAGTTGCGGAGCCTTACTCAACACTTTATCTTTAGCTTGAGAACTTTGCTCTAATAATTTCATTAAAAAGACGTCATAAGCATTGAGCAGAGACAATAAATTTTTACGTGGTTGAAGGGTACCTAAATATAAAAAATAATCCCGTTTAATACCGTGTTTTTTGAAAAATTTTTGACTATCTTGTTGATTGGCACTTTTAGCCAAATTACTAGCTGGCGGAGCAACAATAATATCTTCGGCTCGCCGACCATAGTGTTTAATAATTTCACTTTTAGAAAATTGACTAATGGTTAGAATTTTTTTAGCATTTTTAACACTGTATTTAGTCCAGGAGCGCAGTTGTAGTAAGTCTTCTGGGCGAAATTGATCAGCAAAATGTAAATAAGCTAGATCCATAACCGAGCTAATATAGGGAATGGGACTAAAGCGCGGAGCATAATGACCAGGTGTAAAAAAGACGTCGTAATCGCTGCGGTGTAAAAATAAATGAATGGGCAGGGCCCATTGAGTCCAGAGTTTAGTTGGTTGAACATAAACATAGCGCCAATTCTTACGTGATTTGGGCAGGTCGCTAACTTTGGGTCGAGCTAGCAAAATAGTAATTTGCCAGTGTTTAGATTTTTTTGTCAGTTGATGGAGCTGACACAAAATTTTCCAGGCATAAACATTACTGCCAACGCGATCGTTAACATTAGCTTCGTTGCCGTCGATCGCTAAGTAAATAGTTTTTTTCTTGTTTGCCATTATCGTTTTTGCTCCAGAGCAGCTTGATAAACCTTGAGAGTAGCTCGAGCCGTTTTAGCCCAATTAAATAAATGGAGACGAATAATCATTTTTTTGAGGCGAGTAGAGCTAGCCAGCTGATTTTCATTTAATAACAAGTTAAGACCGGTACGAATATCCTCAATACTTCTTGGATTAACCAGTTGGGCGGCGTTGCCAGCTACTTCTTTAATCACCGGTAAATCACTACTGAGAACTGGTACTCCATGAGAAAAAGCTTCCAAAATGGGTAAACCAAAACCCTCATCTAAACTTGGATAAGCCAGCAGTTCCGCATAATGATACAGAGCGGCTAATTGTAGATCGTTAACTTGGCCCAAAAAACGCAGATGTTCTTGATTAAGTTTGGTACTTCTATCCCAGGCTTTTTCACCAGCCACAATTAAATCAAAATCGTTGGCCAAAGGTTCCCAAGCTTTGATCAAGCGCTCCAAGTTTTTGCGTGGTTCACGACTGCCAACAAACAAAATATAGGGTCGAGTTAATTTCAGTTCTTTTTTAATTTTAACGCGTAGTTCATCGCTGTTGGCAAGTTGCTCACTGGTACGTTCGACTTCTCTAGGAAGTGCTTCATAAGTGATGGTGATGCGCTCTGGCGGGATTTGTAGTAAGTTAACAATGTCTTTTTTACTGGCTTGTGAGACTGTCAAAATTTGGGCTTGGCGCTCTTTAAGAATTTGCCAAGAGCGCTGGTGAGCAGCTAAAACTCGGGGATGAGCCGTTTCTGGATATTTGAGAATGGCCAAGTCATGAATGGTTGAGACTAAAGGCAAATTTTTATCTGGTGGTTGTAACCAATCCCAGCTGTGAAAAATTTCAACTTGAGGCATGGTTTTTTTGATCGGTTGCAAGCCTAACTGCCAGAGTTTAGCCAAAATGCGAGGTGGAATTTTACCCAAAAACAATTGATATTTATCCGGCAAAATGTTTTTTAATTGACTTTTAAGTTCAGCTTCTAGCTGACCGTGGCTTCGCAGCGAATTGCCATAAAGGAACAGTTTGGTGTCGGGTAAATCTAAAAGAGCCAGCATTAAATTGCTGGTGTAGCGAGAAACGCCCCGGTGATAAACTAAGCTACTGACATCTAAGCCGATTTTCATAAGCTCTTAAACTTTCTTTAGTATATATTCTAACAAAACCAATATTGGGATAATCAAAAACGCCAATTTCCTTAAAACCTAGATCTAGAATCAGCTTGGGTAATTGATCATTAGGATCAGTTAAATCTCGCAAGTAATCAAAAAGCAAAACATAATCATAGTCGGTTAAGACTTTGACTCGATTAGCTAAATCGCTTTCGGCTGGTAAATAGAAACTGCCAGTGGCAAAAGTGTCTAGCCAACCCTGACTATAATATTCAAACGGAGCAAAAGGAGCGCTAAATGAAAAGACTGCTACCGACTGACCTAGGCCATAATCTTCTTCCATTGTGGTTATCAGAGAGCGCCAATTTTCGCGCTGGAGTGATGGTTTAAACCAGTAAGAAATGAGCGTAAACAGATGAATAGCAAAAAGAGTGAAGAAAAGAATTTGGGCCAAGACTTGCCATTTTTTTTGAACGTAAACTAGCAAATAACTAATCAGTAGGAAAAATGCAGGAAGTAAAAACAACACTCGCTTGGGTTGCAGTACTGGAACAAAAAAAGAAAAGAGCCAAATGAGTAGTAAGGGAGCTAGAAAAAAATAAATAGTAAAAGTGAGAATAATTTGGCCGTCCCTTTTTTCTTGAGGGCTTGCTTTTGTTCGCAGTTGATAAAATAAAAACGCTAGTGAAGCAAAAATAAAAAGAGCGCTTAAGACAAAAAAGACGTTGAAATCAATGTTTAGTAAGCCATAAATAAATTTAAGTGGCACTAAAGGTAAACTTTTGAGCTGAGGCAAACTAACGACCTGCGCCCAACCAGGCATTTGCAGACGTAAGTTTTGCCCAACAGTGAGTTGTTCAAAAAGCTTGGGTAACCAGGGTAAAAAAGCCAAGACAATGAGCACAAGGGGCGTTAGCAGTTTTTTGAACGTTATTTTTTTGACTATCAATAAGTAAGCAAGTTGCATTAGCAGCAAGAATGAATAAAGATAGCTGGTATAAAGTCCCAAAATATTAAAAATAATAAAACCGGCACGACTTTTTTTAACTAATTGGCCAGCTTTTTTGCTTGATTCATCTTGATTTGTCCAATTAAGTAGGCTTAGCAGACTGAGACTACCCCACAGCATCGCTAAACTATAAGGTCGCAGTTCTTGAGAAAAATAAATATGCAGGGGCGAGGTAGCCAGCAACAAAGCACTAATAAAAGCGATTGTGTGTCTTTGTTTGCTAATTTTTTTGCTAACTTCTTGTTTGGGCCAAATCTTGAGCGCAATCTGGTAGCTGGCCCAAATACTAATTAATCCAGGGATAACACTGGGTAGAAGACGCACTAATGCCTCAAGGCGCTCTAAACCAAAAAGTGCCAAAAAACGTAGCCAAAAAAAAGTAATCAGGTGCATCAGTGGTGGTTGAAAATCGCCAGCAATTTGCAATTGTTCGGTCAGTGGTCGAGCGCTTTCTAAGACTTGAGCGGCTTCATCGAGCCAAAAGGAATCATTAAGTCTAATCAAGCGCAAAATAAAAGCTAAAATCAAGACAGCAGTCATAATCCCATTATGGCGATTTTCCTCTCCCCTGACAAGCGAAATTTGCTAAAATGAAAGCATGGAAGACTTAATTACAAAGCATTATTTAAACAATAAGACGGTATTAATTACCGGCGCAGCCGGTTTTATTGCATCACATTTGGTAGATAAATGTCTGGAATTGGGGGCAATTGTGATCGGGGTCGATAATTTTATTACTGGCCGCCAGATTAATTTAAAACACCTGGATAATGACTCTAACTTTTACTTGGTTGAAGCGGATGTCAGTCAAACTAGCGAAGAATATTTAGAGTTAGCTCTTGATCAATTGCAAGCCAGTCGGCCGGAAGCTAACAAAATTGACGTTTTATTTCATCTAGCTTCTCCTGCTAGTCCACCCGCTTATCAAAAACAACCGATCGAAACCTATTTAGTTAATTCGATTGGCACTCACAATTTGCTCAGTTTCTTACAAAAACATTATCCAGAGGCTCGCTTTATTTATGCCAGTACTAGCGAAGTTTATGGCGATCCTCAAGTGCATCCGCAACCGGAAGATTACTGGGGCCATGTCAATCCCAATGGCCTGCGCTCTTGCTATGATGAGAGTAAGCGCCTAGGTGAAACTATTTGCGGAGTCTTTGAGCGCAATTACCAAATTGATGTACGGATTGCTCGGATTTTTAATACCTATGGCCCACGGATGCACCCAAATGATGGTAGAGTGGTGAGCAACTTTATTATCCAGGCCCTTA
>CAYSMC010000041.1:0-15379 GCA_964432115.1 uncultured Pseudomonadales bacterium
TCCTAATATAGAAATTTATACTTTTATCAAAAAAATAAGCGAAAACATTTATGCCAAAATTTTTTAATCAAACCATCAAAAAAACTAAAGACATTGTCGACTTTAGTGCTTTGCAAATTAAAATTGCTTCTCCTGAAGATGTTAAAAACTGGTCATATGGTGAAGTCAAAAAACCAGAAACCATTAATTATCGATCTTTAAAACCAGAGAAAGATGGTTTATTTGACGAAAAGATTTTTGGACCGGTTAAGGATTATGAATGTCATTGTGGTAAATACAAACGTATTCGCTATAAAGGTATTATTTGTGACAAATGTGGTGTGGAAGTTACTGAATCTAGAGTGCGTCGAGAAAGAATGGGTCACATTCAATTGGCGGCTCCGGTAGCTCATATTTGGTTTTTCAAAGGAGCTCCTTCAAAATTATCTTTACTATTGAATTTATCTCCTCGTAACCTCAACTCAATTATGTATTTTTCCCAATATATTGTTTTGGGAGTAGATGGTGAGCAAAAAAAAGAGGTTTTACAACAGTTGGATGTTGATAGTGTCGCTGCTATCGATGAGTTAAAAGATAATGCTGAAAAAAGCATTGTAAAGATCAAAGAAGATTTTCAAACAGAAACTAAAATCCTCAAAGAAAAAGTTAAAAGTAAAGAAACTTTACAACTGAAGTTAACTGAATTGGATTTAAAAACTAAAAATAAAATTGTAGCGAGCAAGCAGCAACTAGACGTACAAATTGAACAAACTGAAGAAATTTATAAAACCATCAAGCAAATGGTTAAAAAGATTAAGAAAAAAGTTGTTTTAACCGAAGATGAGTATCTTAAACTTGATGAATATAATGCTAATTCTCATTTAAAAGTAGGTATGGGAGCAGAGGCCATTTTAGAATTGGTAAAAGATGTTGATTTGGATAAAGAAATAGTTTCTTTGCGTAATGAATTAGCTGAAAGTAAAGGTACTAAAAAAACCAAAATCATTAAACGTTTACGAGTTTTTGAGGGTTTGAAGAAATCAGAAATTGATCCGAGTTGGATGTTTTTATCGATTTTACCTGTTTTACCTCCAGATTTAAGACCTATGGTTCAATTATCTGGCGGTCGTTTTGCTGCTTCAGACTTAAATGATCTATATCGTCGAGTGATTAATCGTAATAATCGTTTAGCTCATTTAATTAATTTAGGTGCTCCTGAAATCATTTTACGTAATGAAAAAAGAATGCTGCAAGAAGCTGTTGATTCTTTAATTGATAGTTCTCAGGCTAAACAAAGTCGTCGTCGTTCTAATCGTCGACCACTTCGTTCACTTTCGGAAATGTTACGTGGTAAAACCGGTCGCTTCCGTCAAAATTTATTGGGAAAAAGAGTTGATTATTCGGGTAGAAGTGTGATTATTGTTGGTCCTGAGTTAAAACTCAATCAATGTGGTTTGCCAAAAGATATGGCTTTGGAAATGTTTAAGCCTTATGTATTACGCGAATTAATTGTTCGTGGTATAGCTCCCAATGTTAAGAGTGCTCGTCATTTAGTTGATAGTCGTGAATCAGAGGTGTATGCAGTCTTGGAAAAAGTTATTGAAAATCATCCAGTTTTATTAAACCGTGCCCCAACTTTACATAAACTTGGTATTCAAGCTTTTTATCCTGTTTTAATTGAAGGCAGTGCCATTTCTCTCCATCCTTGTGTATGTGCTGGTTACAATGCTGATTTTGACGGTGACCAAATGGCTGTTCATGTACCGCTGACCAAAGAGGCACAACAAGAGGCAATCGAGCTGATGATGGCTGATCATAACCTACTTAAACCAGCCAACGGTGAACCAATTACTTTACCAAATAAAGAAATGGCACTGGGTGTTTATTATTACACTAGTTTTGATGAGCGTTTAGAAACTTTTCCGGCTATTTTGAGTAGTAAAAATGAAGCTTATCATCTTTATCAAATTGATCGTTTAAAACTTCGCCAAAAAATTCAGGTGAAATTGAAATTAAATGGTCAACGTCAGCTGGTTGAAACCAGTGTTGGTCGTTTAATGTTTAATAGTGTTTTACCAATCAGTTTGCGCTTTATTAATGAAGCAGTTGAATCTAAGAAAATTAAACAGATTGTCACAAAAGCTATTGAAACCGAGCCAGAAGAAGTAGTGGCCAAGATGATTGATGCTATCAAAAATTTAGGTTTTGAAGCAGCTACTAAATCTGGTTTGTCAGTAGGAGTGACTGATTGTGGCATGATCGAAGAAAAAGATCAAGTTATTAATAAAGCCAACGAAGCAGTGGAAAAAATTCAAGAATATTATTTACAGGGTTTGATTACCGACGGTGAACGTCGTCGTCAATCGCTTGACGTGTGGATTAAAACCACTGAAGAATTAGCGGAAAAAACTTGGGCTACTTATGATGATCATAATAGTGTGAAAACCATTATTAATTCAGGTGGTACTCGTGCTTCTAAAGATCAAGTTAAACAATTGGCTGCTATGCGTGGTTTGGTGGTTGATCCCTTAGGTAATATTGTGGAAATGCCAACCAAATCTAATTTTAGACAGGGTTTAAGTATTTTTGAATATGTAACTTCAGCACGTGGTTCTCGAAAAGGTTTAACTGATTCAGCAATTAAAACTGCTGATGCTGGTTATTTAACTCGTCGTTTAGTGGATGTGGCTCATGATGCTATTATTCGTTCTGAAGATTGTGGTACAACTGATGGCATTGAAATCCAGCGTTTACCCAGAAAAGATGTGTTTATGTCTAGAATCCTGGGTCGTTATCCTACTCAGGATGTCAAGGAAGGTAGAAAAACTTTAGTTAAAGCTGGAGAATTAATTACACCAGATTTAGCTGAAGCAATTGACCAAAGCACAATTACTGCTGTTTGGGTAAGATCAGCTTTAACTTGTCATGCCAAACATGGTTTATGTGCCAAGTGTTATGGTTGGGATTTTTCCAACCGTAGTCAAGTCAAAATTGGAGTACCAGTGGGTGTTCTAGCGGCTCAATCTATTGGAGAGCCTGGCACTCAGCTTACTATGCGAGTGAAACATTCTGGAGGAATTGTTGGTTTAGACGTAACTCAGGGTTTACCACGTGTTGAAGAATTATTAGAAGCAAGAAATCCCAAAGTTCAAGCGATTATTGCTCACTTCCCAGGTAAAGTGAAAATTAAACAGAAAGCCAATGAACAAGAGATTACAATTAAGGGTAATAATGGCGAAGAGGAAAATTATACTTTATCAAGCTCTATTAAACTTCAAGTTGATGACAAACAATTAGTACACACTGGCCAAGCTTTAACTGTTGGTGGAATTAATGTTCAAGAATTATTACAACTTTCTGGACTATTAGCCACGCAACAATATATTGTTCATCAGGTACAAGCAGTGTATGAATCTCAGGGTATCACTATTAATGATAAACATTTTGAAGTTATAGCTCGTAAAATGGGTGACAAATTACAGGTTGATATGCCAGGAGATACAGATTTCTTAGTTGGTGAAGTGGTAGAACGTAGCCGTTTTGTGGATGCCAATGAAGATGTGATGGCTGCTGGTGGTGATCCAGCTACAGCAAGAGTTCTTTTATTAGGTATTACTCGTTCTTCTTTATTTACAGATTCTTGGTTGTCAGCAGCTTCTTTCCAACACACTAAGCATGTTTTAACTGATGCAGCGGCAGAAGGAGCCATTGATTATTTAAAGGGTCTAAAAGAAAATGTGATTATTGGTCGTTTAATTCCAACTAGTGAAGAAAGGGCGCGTTTCGAATAGAGACAATCTAGATAATCTTGATGGCTTGTGTTAAAATTGCCCTTCAACTTATAGAAAAAAATATTATGCCAACTATCAATCAACTAATTAGAAAAGGCGGAAGAAAGAGAAGAACTAAACGAATCAAGGCTTCTGCCTTGCATCGTAGTTTTAATTCGAATACTAACCGCCCCACCAAAGGAACTAATCCTCAAAAACGAGGAGTATGTACTGTAGTCAAAACCATGACTCCAAAAAAACCAAACTCTGCACTGCGCAAAGTAGCTAGAGTTCGTTTATCCAATAAAGTAGAGGTAACTGCCTATATCCCTGGAGAAGGACATAATTTAGCTGAACACAGCGTTGTCTTAGTTCGAGGAGGCAGGGTTAAAGACTTACCAGGTGTAAAATACCATATTATTCGAGGTAAATACGATTGTGCTGGGGTTGATGGACGAAAATCAAGTCGCAGTAAATATGGCGTAAAGAGGAGTTAAATTTATGAGAACTAAGAAAGCTAACATTCGTCTCATCAACAAAGATGTTAAATACGATTCTACCCTCGTACAACGTTTAATTAATTATAGTATGAGAGATGGTAAAAAATCAGTAGCTCAGAAACAGGTTTATCAGGCTTTAGAAATAATTGCTCAACAAAGTAAACGTAAAACTTTGGAGGTGTTAGAAGAAGCCATTGAAAAAATTAAACCTAAAATGGAAGTGAGATCTCGTCGAGTGGGTGGAGCTTTTTATCAAGTGCCAATGTCCGTCAGAGATTTGAGAGCAAGATCTTTAAGTATCCGTTGGTTGGTCAATGAAGCCAATAAGAGAGCCAATAAACAATATCATAGTTTTGCAGAAAAATTAGCAGCTGAGATTTTGGATGCCCTACAAGAACAAGGAGGAGCGATTGAGAAACGCAATACTTCTCATCGTATGGCAGAAGCGAATAAAGCTTTTTCTCATTTTCGTTGGTAAACTATTGTTAGTTATTTATAAGAAAAAAATATAAAATTATTATTTATATAAATCGTATTAATTATTAAAAGCGGATTGCTTTAAAGTATATATGCCAGGGATTTCAGATCAGCGTGAAGCAGCTTTAGACAGAATTAGAAATATTGGTATTATTGCTCATATTGACGCTGGTAAAACCACAACTACTGAGAGAATTCTTTTTTATACTGGTCGAAATTACAAAATTGGTGAAGTCCATGAAGGTGCAGCCACTATGGACTGGATGGCTCAAGAACAAGAACGTGGTATTACTATTATGTCTGCAGCTACGACTTGTTTTTGGAAACCCTATTTTAATACGCACTTACCTAAGGAACGTTATCGTTTTAATATTATTGATACACCAGGCCATGTAGACTTTACTGCCGAAGTAGAGCGCTCTCTTCGAGTTTTAGATGGTGGAATCACTGTGTTAGATGCCAGTGAAGGAGTGCAATCTCAATCAGAAACTGTGTGGCGACAAGCGGATAAATATAATGTGCCAAGAATTTGTTTTGTTAATAAAATGGATAAATTGGGAGCTGATTTTAAAGCGACTGTTGAAGATATTCGTACCAAATTTGGAGTTAAACCAGCGGTAATGGTTTTACCCATGGGTAGTGAAGACAATTTTGATGGAATTATCAATTTATTAACTCGTCAAGCTTATTTTTGGGAGGATCATGAAGCAGCTACTGAGCCAGAAATTAAAGATATTCCTGAAGAGTATCAAACAGAAGTAGAAAACTTGCGAGCTGAGTTAGTTGAATCAATTGCTGAAACCGATGATGTTCTGATAGAAAAATTTTTAAATTCAGAAGAGATCGAAGTAGATGAACTCAAAGCAGCTCTACGTCGAGCTGTGATTGCTTATAAATTAGTACCAGTTTATGCTGGTTCATCGCTAAAAAATACCGGATTACAGCCTTTATTAGATGCGGTTATTGAATATCTACCATCTCCTTTGGATATTGATCATATTTCTGGTTTAAAGCCAGGTACTGAAGAAATAATTGAACGTCAGTTGACTCCTGAGGAAAAATTTTGTGGTTTAGCTTTTAAGGTTCAAACTGATCCTCATGTGGGAAAATTAACTTATTTTCGTATTTATTCCGGCAAATTGAAGTCAGGTTCTTATGTTTATAACTCTAGTAAAGATACTAAAGAGAGATTGGGCCGATTATTGCTGATGCATGCCAATCAAAGAGAAGAAATTGCAGAAGCTGCAGCTGGAGAAATTGTGGCGATGATTGGTTTAAAGGAGACTAAAACTGGCGATACATTGTGTGATGAAGCACATCCAATAATTTTGGAAGGTATTACTTTTGCTGAACCGGTAATTTATTTAGCTATTGAGCCTCGTACTAAAGCTGATCAAGAAAAAATGGGTATGGCTTTGGCCAAATTAAGTGAAGAAGATCCAACTTTTAGTATTAAAGCTGATCAAGAGACTGGTCAAACTATTATTGGTGGAATGGGTGAATTGCATTTGGAAATTATTGTTGATCGTTTAAAACGAGAATTTCATGTCGACGCTGATGTGGGTAAACCACAGGTGGCTTATCGAGAAACCATTAAACAATTGGCAGAAGGCGAAGGTAAGTATATTAAACAATCTGGTGGTCGTGGCCAATATGGTCACGTTTTGTTACGAATTGAACCTAGAGAACGTGGCACAGGATATGAATTTGTTAACGAAATTAAAGGTGGAACTGTTCCTCGAGAATATATTGAGCCAACCAATAAGGGCGTTAAAGAAGCTCTTGAGCGAGGATTTTTGGCTAATTATCCAATGGTTGATATTAAAGTGAGTTTATACGATGGTTCTTATCATGAAGTTGATTCTAGTGAATTAGCTTTCAAGATGGCTGGTTCTTTTGCCATGCGTGACGCAGTGAGCAAAGCAGATATGGTTTTAATTGAGCCAATTATGAAAGTTGAAGTGAGTACTCCAGAAGAATTTATGGGAGATGTAATCGGTGATTTGGGTAGTCGTCGAGCACAAATCCAAGGTACTAACCAGCGTGGCAATATTAGTATTATCACGGCTATTGCGCCTCTGGCAGAAATGCAGGGTTATGTTACTACTTTACGAGGGATGACTCAAGGTCGAGCGACTAGCGTATTATTACCTAGCCATTATGATGAAGTGCCACGCAGTATTATAGAAAGCATTATTGAAGAAAGAAAAGGCAAGAAAGCCTAATTTTTCAGATTAGTGTATAATAGTATGGTCAAAAATTATTAGTAAGTATTATAAAAAAGGAGATAAAAGTTATGGCAGATGCACAAAAATTTGTCAGAAATAAGCCCCACGTTAATATTGGAACGATTGGTCACGTTGATCACGGTAAAACCACTTTAACAGCGGCAATGACTCACGTTTTAGCGGCTAAATATCCTACGGATATTAATAAAGCTCTAAAATATGAAGATATTGAAAGTAGTGCTGAAGAGATTTCTCGAGGTATTACTATTAATATTTCTCACGTTGAATACGAAACCGAAAAGCGTCACTATGCTCATATTGATGCTCCAGGTCACGCTGATTATATTAAAAATATGATTACTGGCGCAGCTCAAATGGATGGAGCGATTTTAGTGGTAGCGGCAACCGATGGTCCCATGCCTCAAACTCGTGAACACATTTTGCTCGCTAATCAAGTCAACGTGCCTAAGTTAATTGTTGCTTTGAATAAATGTGACTTGGTTGATGATCCAGAATTATTGGATTTAGTAGAAATGGAAGTTCGTGAATTACTCACAAAATATAATTATGATGGTGAAAATGCTCCTGTTCTCAGAGTGAGTGCGCTGAAAGCCCTTGAGGGTGATAAAGCTGCTCAAGACGAAATTGTGAAGCTGATTGAAGCCATTGATGATTATATTCCTGAACCGGTGCGTGATATTGATAAACCATTTTCCATGTATATTGAAGATGTTTTTTCTATCAAAGGTCGTGGAACCGTCGTAACTGGTCGTATTGAGACTGGTCAAATTAAAGTTGGTGAGACAGTTGATATTATTGGTATTCGTGAGAAAAAATCAACCACAGTGACCGGTGTCGAGATGTTTAGAAAAATGTTAGATCAGGGTCAAGCTGGAGATAACGTTGGTATCTTACTACGCGGTGTTGAAAAAGACGGAGTAGAACGTGGGCAATTGTTAGCTGCTCCAGGAACTGCTTCAGCTCATAAAAAATTTGAAGCTGAAGTTTATATCTTGAAGAAAGAGGAAGGTGGACGTCATAAACCATTTTTCTCAGGCTATAAGCCACAATTTTATATTCGTACCACTGATGTGACTGGTGAAATTAAATTACCAGAGGGTGTAGAGATGGTTATGCCTGGTGACAATGCCAAAATGACCGTTGAATTAATTACTCCAGTCGCCATCCATGAGGGATTCCGTTTCGCTATAAGAGAAGGCGGTTTAACTGTTGGTGCTGGTGCTGTAAGCAAGATTATTGAATAAAAATAATTTACTGATTGATTTTTAAGCCCCCGTTGATTGACGGGGGCTTTTTGTTTCTCTTGCTCTTTGTTTTTCTCTCTGGTAGAATACGAGTCTCACTATAGGAGATAATTACAAGCGCCAAAAGCTGGTTTTTGATTTATCATCTGTACAACTTGAAGAAAATTAGTTATAATCGCGCTTTGTGATTTCTACAAGAAATATTTTCTCAAGTAGTGATCAGGTCCAAATTGCTTTTTAGCAAAGACCGATAACAAGTAAATAAAAGATGTTAAAAAATAGTATGGCAAAAAATCAAAACGCATATAAGATTCGAGTGAGATTAAAATCATACGATCATCGAGTGATTGATGAAGCTGGTCGTAAGATTTTACAAACAGCTCTTTCTACAGGAGCTAAAGTTGTGGGACCAGTACCCCTACCTACTCACACCAAATCTTTTACTGTTCTGATTTCTCCTCATACTGATAAAGATGCTCAAGAATATTACGAGATTCGCACTCACAAGCGTTTAATTGATATTATTGATCCTACTAACAAAACCATTGATTCTCTAATGCATTTAGAGTTACCAGCTGGTGTTGATATTCAAATTAAGATGTAAATTATTTTAAGGACTTAAACTAAATTGAATAGACTAAACAAAAGAAAGCATGCTAAATACAATATTTGCTACCAAAATCGGTATGTCCCAAGCTTGGTCAACAGCCGGGAAGCGTCTGCCCATCACCAAATTGTTTGTTGATGATAATTGTGTGTTAACTGTCAAGCAAAGCCAAGATGAAAGTTATAACGCTCAACTTGCCTATGGCAAAAAGAAGTTAAAAAATGTAGCTAAACCACTTAGAGAACAAATTTCAAAGAGTGGTTTTTCTTCTGGTTTTAAGCAAATTAAAAGTATTGGGGTGGATGAAAGTATTTTGCCAGGAAAAACCATTGCTATTGATCAAGTTTTAGAAGTGGGTGATGTAGTAGCTGTCCAGGGAATGAGTAAGGGTCGTGGTTTTGCTGGAGCGATTAAACGCCATGGTTTTCATGGTGGTCCTCGTACTCACGGTCAATCAGATCGCCAAAGAACTCCTGGATCAATTGGTGCTGGTACTAATCCTGGTAGGATTTGGAAGGGTAAAAAAATGCCTGGGCACTATGGTGTTGAAACCAAAACTGTTTCAGGTTTAGTGGTTGTGCATATTGATTTGAATAATCGAGAAATTTGGCTTAATGGGCCGGTGCCTGGTTATAAAAATTCTATTGTTAGAATTCAAAAAAGTGGAGTCAAAAAAGATATTAAATTAAATAAAACTATGTTGACTGATAACAAAGAAGCAGTAACACCAGTAGAAGTTAAAGAAGAAAAAACCGTTTAATGCAATTACCAGTTATTGACTCAACCAGCAAAAATGAAAAGATCAGAGTGAGTGATATTTTGTTTTCTGACAAATCTGTTGATCAATTATTAGCTCAAGCCATTAAAGTTTATCAAGCTAATTTAAGACAAGGTACTAGCTATACCAAAACTCGTAGTGAAGTTAAGAGAACCAAGAAAAAATGGTATAAACAAAAAGGTACGGGTAATGCCCGTCATGGTGCTAGAACTCCTAATATTTTTGTGGGTGGTGGTGTTTCTCATGGACCACGAGCTATTGAAAATTGGAGTTTGAAATTAAATAAAAAATCAAAATTAATTGCATTACAACATGCATTGACTTTACAAAAGAAGAATTTATTTGTTAGTAAAGATATCACTACTTTAAAAGGCAAAACTCAACAAGCTGAAAAATTAATGAACAAATTTAGTCAAAAAACAGAAAAAATTTTGATAGTTTTGCATAAAACCAATGAAGTAATTGTGAGAGCTTTAGCCAATTTAAGTAATATTTCAGTCACAACTGCTGAGAGACTTAACGTTTTACAAGCAATACAAGCAGACAAAATCTTGATTGATTTTAGTGCATTAAAAACTTTGGAAGATAGATTTAATAAAGTTAAAAAAAAGAGTATTAAAAAATAATCATGAATACTTACTTAATCAAAAAACCAGTTATTACAGAAAGATCATTGAGCTTAGCTAATAAGTTAAATGTATATACTTTTGAAGTGTTAATGAATGCTCATAAAGGTCAAATTAAGCAAGCTGTAGAAGATATTTTTGATGTGAAAGTTTTAGAAGTAAATACGGTGGTCAGACATCGAGTCAAAAAGAAAACTGGAAGAAAACGAATTGGTACGGTTAGTCCTAAGACCAAAAAAGCTTATGTGAAATTGGCTGAAGGTCAAACCATTGCCCTGTTCGATACTGGAGGAAATGAATAATGTTAAAGAAAAATAAAACTGGTACTCCGGGTACTAGACATCGAGTTGATATTGATCGTAAAGATTTACATAAAGGTAATCCTGAAAAATCTTTATTACGTAAAGGTCACACAAAGCGTTCTGGTAAAGATGCTAAGGGACATATTTCTATGCGTCATCGTGGCGGTGGAGTCAAAAAACGCCAACGAATCATTGATTTTAAACGCAGTAAATTAGATGTACCAGCTGTAGTGAAAAGAATTGAATATGATCCAATGCGTAGTGCTAACATTGCTTTGTTAGCTTACAAAGATGGTGAAAAACGCTATATTTTAGCTCCAGAAAAATTAAAAATTGGTGATGAAATTATTGCTGGTGAAAAAGTTAGCACTAAAACCGGCAATGCAATGCCTCTCAAAAACATTCCTTTGGGTGTCGAAATTCATAATATTGAATTAAGACCTGGCAAGGGAGCTCAATTAGTTCGTGGAGCTGGTCTAGGAGCAATTATTCAATCCAAAGAAAAAAAATATGCAACGGTGCAATTGCCATCTAAAGAATTTAGATTGATAAATCTTGATTGTTTCGCTACAATAGGCAGTCTTGGTAATGCTGATTGGAAAAATCGCAAATTAGGTAAAGCTGGCCGCAAACGTCTGATGGGTATTCGTCCAGGTGTACGTGGAACGGCACAGCATCCTGACAGTCACCCCCATGGTGGTGGTGAAGGTCGCAGTGGTGTTGGTTTAAAATATCAAAAGACTCCTTGGGGTAAAATTGCTGCTCCAGGTAAAAAGACTCGTAGTCCAAGAAAAACTAAAAAATGGATTGTGCGTGATCGTCGTAGTAAAAATTAAAGGAAATTAATGTCTAGATCAAATAAAAAAGGACCATTTGTTGATCAAAAACTTCTTGCTAAAGTAATGAAGCAAAAAGCGAGTGGTGATAAAAGTCCAATTAAAACTTGGAGTAGAGCTTGTACTGTTGCTCCTGAGTTTGTAGGACACACTTTTTTGGTTCATCAAGGCAAAAATTTTGTTGAAGTTTTTGTTTCAGAAATGATGGTTGGTCATAAACTAGGTGAGTTTGCCCCAACCCGTACTTTTAGAGGTCATGGCAAAATGGTTAAGAGAATTTTGGCTAAAACTTAAAGCCAATTGGATGAAGAAAATGATTGTTATAGCAACACAAAAATATACTAGACAAACTGCACGTAAAGTGCGCTATGTGGTTGATGTGGTTAAAAA
The DNA here is from genome assembly GCA_964432115.1 of uncultured Pseudomonadales bacterium. Taxonomy (GTDB): domain Bacteria; phylum Patescibacteriota; class Microgenomatia; order UBA1400; family PJMF01; genus JAAZKO01. The sequence continues at coordinate 11,759 of CAYSMC010000041.1, forward strand.
AATGTCGGTTGAAAATGCCCTTAAGCAATTAGCAGTCATGGAACGTCGAGCTAGTTTAGTGGTGTTAAAGACTTTACGTCAAGCTATAGCTAACGCTATGAACAATCATCAATTAACTCTAGATCAATTGAAAATTAAAAACATTGTTGTTGATGAAGCTCCGACTTATAAACGCTGGCGAGCAGTAAGTCGTGGCCGCGCTCACACGATTTTAAAAAGATCTTGCCACATTAAAGTTGAATTAGAAACAAGAGAAGCAAAAACTCAAACTAAACAGGCTGAGCCAAAACCAAAAAAAAAGCAAGAAACAGTCAAGAAAGCTACTGCCAGTCGAAAAACGACCAAAACTAAAACAAGCAAAACAGGTAAAACAATAAAAAAGTCAAGTAAAAAAATAACTAAGAAAGTTAATAAATAAGATATGGGACAAAAAGTTAATCCAACTCTAATGCGCATTGGTGGGATCTTTAATTGGAAATCTCGTTGGTTTGCTGATAAAAAGAACTATGCCGATAACGTTTTAGAAGATTATCGTTTGCGCGAATATTTAGAAAAAAAACTAGGTAACGCTGGTTTGGTGGATGTGAGTATTAAACGTTCGATAAGTAAATTAACTTTAATTATTGAAGTGGCAAGACCTGGTGTAGTGATTGGTAAAGGTGGCCAAAATTTAGAAAAAATTAAAACAGGTGTTGATCATATTGTTAATACTTCAAAAATTAAAAAAGAAAAATCAAGAATTGAATTAAAAATTGAAGAAGTGAAAAAACCGGATTTAAGTGCTAAATTAGTGGCTGAAAGAATTATTGGTCAACTGATTGCTCGTTATCCACATCGTCGAGCTGTAAAACAGGCAATGGAAAGAGTGATGGGAGCTGGAGCTAAAGGAATTAAAATTCAATTGTCTGGTAGAATTGCTGGAGCAGAAATTAGTCGTAGCGAAAAATATTTTCAAGGCAGTATTCCAACTCAGACTTTAAGAGCGAATATTGATTATTATGAGCAACCGGCCAAAACCAGATCAGGTTACGTTGGTATTAAAGTTTGGATTTATAAAGGCGAAATCATTTAAATTTGGAATTTAAGAAATGTTACAACCAAAAAAAGTAAAATACCGCAAGATGTTTAGAGGCAAGAATAGAGGTAAGGCTCAGCGCGGTACCGAACTGGCTTTTGGTGAGTTTGGTTTAAGAACGATTGAGGGTGGAGAGTTATCTGCCCGACAAATTGAAGCAGCTCGTAAGAAAATTACATATGTGACTAAACGAGAAGGAAAATATTGGATCAAGGTTTTTCCTTACAAACCCTTAACCAAGAAGCCAGTAGGTGTCAAAATGGGCTCGGGTAAAGGAGCTATTGATGAATATGTGGCTCCAGTCAGGGCCGGATTTATCTTGTTTGAGGTGGGTGGAGTAAGCGAAAGCATAGCTCGTTCAGCTCTGAATAAAGCAGGACACAAATTATCAGTTAAAACCATCTTTGTGAAAAAATAAAATGAAGACTAATGACATTAAAGCACTACATGATAAAGAGCAAACAGAGCTTAAAAAAGACTTAAGTGGGTTAATGAAAGATTTAGCTGGCATGCGCTTGTTAGCTAAAGCTGGTAAGTTAGACAGTCCAGCTAAATTGAAAAATCTCAGAAAAGATGTGGCTCGCATCAAAACAATATTGCGCGAAAAAGAATTGAAACAATTAATATGAAAAAATTAACAGGACAAATTGTATCACTGAAAAACCAGAAAACAGCCAGCGTAGAGGTGACCAGAGTTTGGGTTCATCCCCTTTACGCTAAAAGAGTAAAGCGTAGTAGAAAATATGCTAGTGATTTTGATCCAAAAACAATGAAATTAGTCATTGGTGATACAGTCGAAATTCAAGAATGTCGACCAATTAGTAAAACCAAATATTTTAAAGTAGTAAAAAAAATTGAGAAATAAAAATGATACAACTTAGAACTGTACTCGATGTTGCTGATAATAGCGGGGCCAAAAAAATTAGGGTCATTCAAGTTTATGGAGGCTCTGGTAGAAAATTTGGTTCAGTGGGAGATGTGGTGATTGCTTCAGTAATTAGCGCTGACCCCAGCGGCAATTTGAGAAAAGGTGAAAAAGTCAGAGCAGTGATTGTCAGGACTAGTAAGGAAAAAAGACGAATTACTGGTGAATATTTAAGATTTGATGATAATGCTGCAGTGATTATTCAGGCTCGTGACAATAAAGAACCAGTAGGCACTCGTGTTTTTGGACCTGTAGCCCGTGAAGTTAAAGATAACGGTTTTAATAAAATTGCTAGTTTAGCCCCGGAGGTATTATGAAATTTAAAATAGGAGATCGAGTACTTATCACCGCTGGCAAAGACAAGGGTAAAAAGAGTGTAATTGTTGCCTTGCTCACCAGACAAAACAAAGTGATTGTCAAGGATGTTAATCTTTATTATAAACATACTAAACCCTTTATGGATAAACCTGGAGATAAGACACGACGCGAGCGACCTTTGTCAGTTGCTAATATTGCAGTCTTGAATGATCAGGATCAAGCAGACCGTTTAGCATATCGACGAACAGCCGATGGTCAAAAAGAAAGATTTTTTAAGAAAACTGGTCAATTAGCTAAAGTAGAAAAATTAGAAAAATCTGTAAAACTGGATAAAAAAGCTAAAAAAACAGCTAAAAAAGCAAAAAAGAAAAATTTGACAGCCACAGAAGATAGTCAAAAACTTGCTCAAGCTGCAATTGCAGCTGAGAAAAAAACTGCCAAAAAAGCAGCTGGCAAAATGGCCAAAATTAGCAGAATCAGAAAAACTCAGGATAAAGGTTAAAGACTATGAATCGTTTGAGAAAGCAATATCAAGAAAAAGTAGCACCAGCTCTGAAAAAAGAGTTTAATTGTCCAAATTTGTTCGCTGTTTCTAAAATCGAAAAAATTGTTTTAAATATGGGAGTTACCGATCCAGCTGATCCAAAGGCTAGAGAAAAAATTATGCCCATTTTAGTTAAACAATTTGAGATTATTGCTGGTCAAAAACCAATAATCACTAAAGCACATCAAGCTATTTCAAATTTTAAATTACGTAAGGGTGATCCGCTAGGAGTAATGGTTACACTGCGAGGTGAGTATATGTGGGAATTTTTGGATAAATTAATTTCTATAGTTTTGCCCAGAGTGAAAGATTTTAGAGGTGTGTCGAATGTTGCTTTTGATAGTGAGGGAAATTATAGTTTAGGTATTGAAGAGCAAATTGCTTTTCCTGAAATAGATTTTGATCAAATTGATAGAATTCGCGGTTTACAAGTTAATATAGTGATCAGTAATAGCGATCAAAAAAAATCTTTTCGTTTATTAGAGTTGTTAGGTATGCCTTTTGAAAAGGAAGAAATAAGAAGGAAACAGTAGTTTATGGCTAAAAAATCAAAAATTGCCAAATCTAAAAAACTTTTGAAAAAAAGAACCACTTATCTGAAATCCGGTGAGCGTAAAAAAAATCGAGTCTCGACTAGAGGCATAAATCGTTGTAAAATTACCGGTCGTCCTAGGGGTTATATGCGTTTTTTTGGTTTAAGTCGTTTAACTTTTAGAGAATTAGCAAGTAAAGGTGAACTACCAGGGGTAGTAAAAAGCA
>CAYSMC010000042.1:0-2486 GCA_964432115.1 uncultured Pseudomonadales bacterium
AGGGAGAAAATCCTGAACATTGCTCTGAACAGGATTAGCGGCAAGTGGGATATCGAAAAATTGGAAAAAATGATATACGATTTAAGTGATGAAGAATTGGAATTAGATTTGGACTTAACCGGATTAGATGATTGGGAGCTTAAACTATACAATCCTGCTGAAGACGTGGACGCAGAGGATATTGAGAAGATTATCGGAACAGATGAAAAGCCGACTTATGTTTTAAAGATTGTTTTTGGTGATGAAGCAGAATTTGAAAAAGCGTCAAGGATTTTAGGAGGCGATAAGCGTATCAGAAATATAATTAGAGGGGAGAAACTCTTAGAAGTTCTTGATGCCTATGAAAAAACAAGCCAAAGTTGAAAGGAGAGATACATACCAATCTCCACGCTGGTCTAATGAATTTTTAGACTGCTCAATGCCAATGACTTTTGATCAGTATAATTTGTGTTCTTATAGATGTCAGTATTGCTTCTCGTTTTATCAGCGTATTCATATGAAGGATTACGCTAAAAATAATATCAAATGGGTTGATGTTGATAAAGTTAAAAAGATTTTCCTTGAACCGGACAGCTCTGAATTTGGTGAATATGTCAAGGCGAGAATTCCTATGCAATGGGGAGGACTTAGTGAACCATTTGACTTGGTTGAGCCACACTTCGGGATAGGACTAGAGTTGATGAAGTTTTTTAGGGAAATTGATTATCCCGTTAGCTTTAGCACAAAATCAACGTGGTTTGTTAAAGATAAAAGGTATAAGGATGTGATTAAGGGAGCAAAGAACTTTCACTTTAAATGGAGTATTATTACATTAGATGAGAAAAAGGCTAAAATTGTTGAGCAGGGTGTGCCAAGCCCGAAAGAAAGACTAGAAGCCCTTGGCGAAGTGGCTAAATGGGGGACATCTGGTGTTAATTTGAGATTGCGTCCATTTATGATTGGCATCAGCGATCCAACACATTTGGATTTAATCAGGGAAGCCCATAAGTATGGGGCGCAAGCATTAAGCACAGAATTTTTTTGTTTAGAAACGAGAGCTGACTTAAGAGTAAGAAAAAGATATACTACTTTGTCGAAAGCTTGTGGTTTTGATATTTGGCAATTCTATAGAAAAAACTCTACTGGCGCTGGGTATTTACGGTTAAATTATGAGATTAAAAGAAGATTTGTTGAAGAGATGCAATCGTTGTGTGAAAAATTAGGAATGGGTTTTTTTGTTAGTGATGCTCATCACAAGGAAAAGTGCGTTTTAGCTAATGGTTGCCGGTGGGGCAGTTGTTGCGGGGTGCCGAATGATAAATATTTCTCCAATTATGCGAAGACTCAATTTACCGAGGCGATAACCATTGCCAAAGAAAAAGGCGAGGTTAGATTTAGTGATATTACAAAATTCGGACATAAGTATTTGGAAAAAGTAATGTGGAAAGACGCACAGGGTCTTAATCAAGGAAATAGTGGAGCAAGATTAAAAAACTGGAATAGGTCGCTTTTTGATATGATGAGGTATATTTGGAATAATCCTAAAAGGGGTTCAAGTCCTTGGAAGTATTTTGGTGGAATGATGATACCCACAGGGTTAGATGAAGAAGGCAATGTCATTTATAAGTTTAATCAATCAAAGTATGATAATAGGACAAAATGAATATAAAAATTGCTAAATACAAGAATAGAAAGTTCTTTTATAGAGAGGGTTCAACTGATGAAAATTGTATAAAAGAAGTTTTAATAAACCAATCTTATAAAAATCGTAATGTTCCTTTCTATGTAGAAAAAGGAGAAGTTTGGCTTGATTTAGGAGCACATATTGGAACTTTCGCTATTTATGCCTATACTTTAGGAGTTAAAGAGGTAATTTGTTTTGAGGGAAACGAACATAATTACCAACTACTGAAAAAGAATTGTCCAGAAGCTAAAATTTACAAACAATTTTTTACTGCTTCAAAAGAGCTAAAACTACCAGTCTATAAACCTATTAAAAAGAATGACTTTTATCGTTTTACGATTTTAGAGAATAAAAGGTTTGATAGTTTTGTTGATAATTTTTACGCTGGTAATTTTAAGGAGAAAATCAGTGGATTGAAAATGGATATTGAAGGTGCAGAATTTGATTTGATTGAGAAAGATTTATTACCTGATGCCGAAAAGCTGGTTATGGAATATCACTTTTCAAAAGATAAATCTATGAAAAACTTTTTTGAAAGGATTGATATATTAAGAAGTATTTATGGAAAAGTTTATTACCAACCAAGCATTGAAAAGTTGAGAAACAAAAATGTAGAAAGATACCCAGGATTTTATGATATAAAAGTTTTTTGTATTGAAAGAAAAAAATGAACGACCTTTTTAATTTGAACATCTGAAAATTAAAAGTGGCGATGAAAGCATTAATAACGGGTTTTCCTAGAAGCGGAACGCATTATATGGTAAAAATGCTCAATACCCTCGGTTTGAGAATGGGCCACGAGTTTGTTGATGAGGACGGTTGT